>DATABX010000402.1:0-16880 GCA_036259335.1 Actinomycetota bacterium | reverse complement strand
CCGCAGAAGCGCCGCATCCCGGCCGGGCCGTCGATCCGGGTGGTCGGCGCCACCGAGCACAACCTCAAGGACCTGGACGTCGCCTTCGCGCTGGGGGTGTTCACCGCGGTGACCGGCGTCTCCGGGTCCGGCAAATCCACCTTGGTCAACGAGATCCTCTACCGGGCGGTCCACCGCCACCTGTTCCGGGACGCCAAGCTGCTCCCCGGGCGGCACAAGAAGGTCGAGGGTCTGGAGTCCATCGACAAGGTGATCGACATCGACCAGTCGCCGATCGGACGCACCCCCCGGTCGATTCCCGCCACCTACACCGGGGTGTTCGACAGCATCCGCACCCTGTTCTCGCAGACCGAGGAGGCCCGCATGCGGGGCTACCTGCCCGGCCGGTTCTCGTTCAACGTCAAGGGCGGCCGCTGCGAGAACTGCCAGGGCGACGGGCAGATCAAGATCGAGATGTACTTCCTTCCCGACATGTACGTCACCTGCGAGGTCTGCAAGGGCCGCCGCTACAACCGGGACACACTCGACGTGCACTACAAGGGCAAGACGATTGCCGAGGTCCTCGACATGAGCATCACCGAGGCGCTCGAGCTGTTCCGCCCGATACCGAAGATCGCCCGGCACCTCGAGACGCTGGTCGACGTCGGACTCGGTTACGTCCGGATGGGCCAGCCGGCGCCGACGCTCTCCGGGGGCGAGGCGCAGCGGGTCAAGCTGGCGACCGAGCTGGCCAAGCGGGCCACCGGGCGCACGCTGTACATCCTGGACGAGCCGACCACCGGCCTGCACTTCGAGGACATCTCCAAGCTGCTCAAGGTGCTCCACGGGCTGGTGGACAAGGGCAACTCGGTCGTGGTGATCGAGCACAACCTGGACGTGATCAAGACCGCCGACTGGATCATCGACCTCGGCCCCGAGGGCGGC
Source organism: Actinomycetota bacterium (assembly GCA_036259335.1). GTDB lineage: Bacteria > Actinomycetota > CADDZG01 > JAHWKV01 > JAHWKV01 > JAJCYE01. The sequence continues at coordinate 15,956 of DATABX010000402.1, read as the reverse complement.
GGCCTGGGCGGCCGGATCGTCGCCGAGGGGACGCCCGAGGAGGTCGCCGGGGTGGACGCCTCCCACACCGGCCGGTTCCTCAAGCCGATCCTGGCCGGGCGGTCGGCGAAGGCTTCCTAGGTCTTTCGCTCAGGCCTGCTGCACGCTGTGCAACCTGGCCGTTCCGTAAGCCAGGAATGGGCAGGTCTCCTGGAACCCGATTCGCCGGTAGAGCTCGACCGCCGTGCGGGTTGAGTGAAGAACCACCCTTGTGAACCCTCTGTCGCGAGCGCTGGCGATCAGGATCTCCGTCAGCCTCGAGGCGATACCCCGGCCGCGCTCGGTCGGCTTGACGTACAAGCCGAAGATCGACGAGGTGTCCGCTACCCCCAGATATGACAGGTAAGCCTTACCCACCGGCCGGCCGTCCCTAAAGGCAACCCACCTCTCGCCCCGATTGCCCAGCTCGTAGGCCCACCTGTTGACGCGAAAGACGTATGGCCGGCTCTCTTCGGGAAGCTCCCAGTAGTCGGCGATCAACTCCTCGTAAGCCCGCATCCCTTTCTCGTCCTCCACCCGCAGGTAGGTGACCTCATCATCGTGCGGAAGGGAAGCAGGTTTCCACGAGGCGATCTGCAAGGACATGCCGGTGGCGTGCTCGATCAGCGAAAGCCCGTGGGCGGAAAGCCGTTGCGCCAGATCCCCCGGCCGGGCCGTCGGATGGGCCAGCCACATAAGTTGAGCCCCTCGATTCCTGAAGTGAGCGACGACCTGCCGAATCCGGTCGTCCGCATCGTTCCCTAGCCGAGTGAGCACCACCGCGTTGTAGGGCAGTTGTGGAATTGGGGCTTCGATCCAGATCAGGTCGCCCTCGTCGTGAAGGACGCCGTCCGGTCCCAGGCCGAAGTGCGCCCACTGAGCGACGAAGGCCTCTTCGATAGCCTGAATGTCGCCTGAGACCTCGGCAGCCACGGAACCCATTCTCTTGCCTACCTCCCGGCGAACTCCCGCACCTGCTTACAGACGAACCGGCCGTTCTCCAGCAGCTTGAACTCCATGTCCAGAGATTTCGGCTTCTCGCCGTCCACCACCACGAACCCGCAGTCGCCGGAGTAGTAGGCCGGGTCGGCGGCGCAGTAGGCCCGTTCCACCGCCATCGAAATCTCCACCAGCTTCAGCGTGGTGTCCCGGTCAAGCACGGTTACGGTCAGCTCGGGGTGGCCGGCGACCGGCTTGGCGAACCGGGTGACCGTCAATGAGGTCGGCTCGTCGCCGAGGCCGATCGCGGCCACGGTGACCTCGGTCCAGGTCCCCGGGTCCGGGTTGGTGACGAGGTTGTTGCCCTTCTGGATCGACAGCGAGTAGCCGTGGACCCCGGTGGCGTTCACCACTCTGGTTATGACCACCGCGTTGGCGGCCACCTCGGACTCCAGGTCGTAGCTCGGGACCACGGCAGCGCCCATGGCTACCGAGGCGTGGTCGATGCGGGCAAACGAGCGCTCCTCGATGGCCCGCTGGTTCCACAGGCTGGCGTAGACGCCTTTGACTGCACACCCGACCGTCTTGGGCTTGACCTTGCGCTTGACCTCCACGCCCTCGATCTCCTCCTCGACTTTGCACCGCTGGTCCGCCTTGCCCTTCTTGGTGACGTCGGCGGCGTAGCTGTCGTGGAGGCCGGCGCCGTCGAAGTTGGGAATGTCCTCGGCGTTCGCACTCGACCGAACCTTTACCTTCTCTACACCTTTGAGCTGTTTGCCGAGCACCTTCTTTATCGCTTCTAGCTCCTTTTTCGGGAACTCCGCCTTCAGAAACAGGCCCTGGATCTCCAGCGCCCATGCACTCCGGTCGGCGGGGGAGAGCCCGCCGGCCTTCTCCGCCTCGATCAGCTCGGCGAGCTTCTTGCGAAGCGATTTGTTGGCGTCGACAAAGCTCTTGTAGAACGAGAGCGGGACACCGAAGCCCCCGGGAACCAGCTCGTAGCCGAAGCCGGCGCTCGGGCTGCCGGCGTCCTCGACGCGGCCGAGGGCCGTCGGGTGCACCAGGAAGCCGAGGTTCGCCGCCTTGCCGCCGTAGCGGGAGGACATCGCCAGGGCGGCGGCGGCGTCACCGGCGGCCATCTCGTCGTAGGTCCGGATGGCGGTCTCGGCGTCCCACTGCAGAGGGGCCCAAGGCAGGTTGTTGCGTTCCGCCACCTTGGCGGCAACCTGTTCGTCGGTCGACGCCTCGAGCAGGAAGTCGTCGCCCCGAACCACCAGGTGCACCGGCCTGTCGGCCCAGGGCTTCAGGCGCGAGTTTTCCGGACCGGCGTCCCGCAGGACCATGTTCGGCGTGCCCCGCTCCTTGGATTTGAGGTTGACGTGGGAGTTGGCGTCCTGGACCGCCTTGGTGATCACTCCGGCGACCACCGACAGGTCGAGCGGTAGCTCCTCGAAGACCGGGATGTCGGCGGGGGAGAGACCGTGGTTGTCCGGCGCGAAGATTCTGAGGTATCCCCACGCCTCGCCTCGGTTCATCGGCAGGTAGATGATCGAACCGAGGATGCGGTCCAGCGGAATCACCTCGATCCCGGCGGCGGCCAGGTCGTCGGCGACGGAGCCGGTGGTCTGCTGCTGTCCGGTCGGGACGAAGGCGAACCGGGCGCCCGGAATCGGCATCGCCGCTTTTACCGCGGTCGCGGCGTTGAGGACGTCGCCCTCGTCGATCAGGTCCTGCGGGTAGAACTGCACGCCGTAGAGCGGCTCGGCGCTCCCGTCGAGAAAGTAGGAGTGGACCACCCCGGCCACGTAGCGGGACTTCGGCTGGGTGAAGTAGGTGATCCGGTTGAACTCCTCGAGGCTCTCCGGCGCCCCCGCTGCCGCCCGGGCGAAGAAGTAGTGATAGAGCGCCTCGTCCGGGACCCGGCCCTCGACGGTGAAGTTGCCGTTGACGAAGTGCGCCTCCGGCTCGCCCCGCCGGAGGTCGATGAGGAACTTGGCGAGCCGGCCGTTGGCCACCAGGTCCCCGGCCGGGATCGAAAGGGCGTCGAACACCTCGGGGCTCGGGATCTGCAGGTTGTCCAGGGGGAAGGCGCTGGGCGGCCGGGGTGGCGCTTCGGGAGCCAAGACGGGAGCCGGGGAGGGAGAGGCCGCCAGAGCGGCGAGGCTGGCCGGTGGCTCCGGCAGGAGCCTAAGGAACCCGAGCATGGACACTCCTCCTAAAGGTGGCCCTCAGCCTATCGGTCAGCGCCGACGGGAACGAGCCCTTCCGCTACCGGCCGGACGGAGCCGGAGCCTGCTCCGCCAGGTCCAGCAGGTAGGCCAGCGCGGTAACCGTCGAGTAATCGACATCCAGCTCCGGGGCCCGCGTGAACCCAACCCGCTCGTGCAAGGCCCTGGCCGCCGCCATGAAGGGCAGCGTGTGGAGGAGCATCTGGGAACGGCCGAGCGCCCTCGCCCGGCTTACGCTCTCATCCATCAGCGCCCGCCCAATGCCCCGGCCGCGATACGCAGGCAGCACTGCAAGCGTGCGGAGACACGCCCACTCGGCAGGAACGCTCTCGTGGTAGAAGCGGCCGTCGGGATAGAAGGCAAGGGTTCCTGCGGTAGCACCCCCGTCCTCGGCCACCAGAACCTGCGTGTTGGGGTTACCAAGGACGCCGGCGACCTCCTCCCGGTACTCGTCTACAAAGCCCGGAGGCAGGTATTCCGTGAACTGCGAGTAGGCGTCGATTACCACCTGGACGAGCCCGTCCAGCTCGTTCAGAGCGGCCTCACGGATCGACACGTCTGGCTGCATTCGCCGATTCTCCCCGATCCGCCGGTCGCCCAAAACAACCAAGCCCGCCCTCGGCTGAGGGCGGGCTTGGTTGGAAAGCGGCTAATCGTCAGTCGCGGGCCATGAAGAGACGCAACACGTACCAGAACATCAGTGCCACCGAGGCGAAGAGCTCCAGAGCGGCCGAGACGTAACGGTCCTGGGGGTAGGTACGCAGGATCCTCGAGGTGGAGAACAGGATGGCCCCGCCGGCCAACGCCACCATGGCCACCGAGAAGAACGTGCCCAGCTGGAAGCCGAACAGCACCGAACCGACGATCAGCAGTATCGCCACGATGCCGCCCCAACGCAGGAAGCTGCCGAGGAACGAGAAGTCCTTGCCGGTGGAGACGGCCACCGCAGTCAGGCCGGCGAAGCCGAGCAGGGTGACAACCGCCGCGCTCGAGATCGCCCCCGGTGCAATGTCGTTTGCGATGTACAGAAGCGGCACGAAGATCAACGACTCGATCACGACGTAGGCGCCGAGGGCCAGATACTGCACCGAGAGGGACTGAGCCCGGGCCGCGCCCCAGCTCGCCATCATCCCGACGATCATGAAGGCGCCCAGAATCATCAGCCAGCTCACCGAGAACATCACACGGGCAATGGACTCCGCCAGGGGAGTACTGAACAGGAACACCTCGATCGCGGTGAAGCCGGCGATCGCCGCGAACAGGTGACCGTAGGTACGCGAGATGAACTTGCTCCGCGCGCTCGCGTCCAGGGCGCCGACCGGCGCTCTCACCGGTGCCGGCATTGAATTTGCCATGTGCATCCTCCTTTTAGGGTCCGCCTGTGCCTTGAGCACCAGGTCAATATCCCTAACCAGATTGTACTGCGGGCGGGTAAGCCCCCGGGCGCGGCCAGGAATGGGAGCCCGGGGTCCGGTCGTTACCATTTACACATGCGAACCCTCCACGACTGGCGACCGGCAACTGCGGACATCCCCGACTCAGCCGGCGTCTACCTGTTCCGGGACGCCGCCGGCCGCGTGATCTACGTCGGCAAGGCGAAGAGCCTCAAGCACCGGATCCCGAACTACTTCGGGACCGGGCTGCACCCGCGCACTGCGTCGCTGCTGGACAACGCCGCCGAGGTGGAGTGGATCATGACGAACAACGAGGTGGAGGCGCTCCAGCTCGAGGTCACGCTGATCAAGCAGCACCAGCCCCGCTTCAACGTGAAGTACCGGGACGACAAGTCCTACCCCTACCTGACGGTGAGCTTCAGCGAGGCGATCCCCCGGGCCAAGGTGACCCGGGGCAAGAAGAACAAGCTGGACCGCTACTACGGCCCCTACGCCCACGCCTACGCCATCCGGGAGACGCTGGACCTGCTGCTCCGGGTGTTTCCGCTGCGCACCTGCAGCAAGGGCGTGTTTGACCGGGCGGCCCGTACCGGGCGGCCCTGCCTGCTGTTCCACATCGGCCGGTGCTCCGGGCCGTGCGTCGGCGAGGTCACGCCGGAGGAGCACCTGGAGATCGTCAACCGGTTCTGCGCCTTCCTGGACGGGGAGCACGAGGGCATCCTGCGCGATCTCAAGGAGCGGATGGAGAAGGCGGCCGGCGCCCAGGAGTACGAGCAGGCGGCCCGGGCCCGGGACCAGCTGATCGCAGTCCAGAAGGTGATCCAGCGTCAGGAGATGGTGGGGAGCCGGCGGGAGGACTTCGATGCCGTCGCCTGGTTCGGCGACGACCTGGAGGCGTCGTTTCAGGTGTTCTTCGTCCGCGGCGGACGGGTGGTCGGACGCAAGGGGTTCATCGTCGACCGGGTGGAGGCGCTCACCGATGCCGAGCTGGTCCACACCTTCCTGGAGTCGCTGTACGCCGACTTCCAGGAGGTCCCCAAGAACGTCCTGGTCACCACCGGCCCGGCTTCCCCGGAGGTGCTGGAGGCGTGGCTCTCGGAGCGGCGGGGATCGATGGTCCGCATCAAGGTTCCGGAGCGGGGTTCCAAGCGCCGGCTGCTGGAGACCGTGGAGCGCAACGCCAAGGAGGCGTTCGACCGCAACCGGCTGAAGCGCTCGGCCGACTTCGCCTCACGGTCGCGGGCCCTCAACGAGCTGCAGGAGTACCTCGGCCTGGAGGAGGCCCCTCTGCGCATCGAGTGCTTCGACATCTCCAACCTCGGCCCCACCGACGTGGTGGCGTCGATGGTGGTGTTCGAGGACGCCCTGCCCAAGAAGTCGGACTACCGCAAGTTCAAGATCGCCGGCGTCGCCGGGCAAGACGACTTCGCGTCGATGGGCGAGGTGATCGAGCGGCGCTTCACCCGCCTTCTGAAGGATCAGGAACTGCCGGTGGAGCGGAAGGGGAGGTTCGCCTACCCTCCGGGCCTGGTGGTGGTCGACGGAGGAAAGGGCCAGCTAAACCGGGCGGTCGAGGTGATGGAGGGCCTGGGTATCACGGGCATCCCGGTGGTCTCCCTGGCCAAGCGGCTCGAAGAGGTCTTCGTTCCCGGGCGGCCGGACCCGATCATCCTTCCCCGCGGCTCGGAGGCGCTGTACCTGCTGCAGCGTATCCGGGATGAGGCCCACCGCTTTGCGATCACCTTCCAGCGCCAGCAGCGGGGCAAGCGCATGACCGAGAGCACCCTGGACCGCCTCTCGGGCGTCGGCCCCGCCCGGCGCAAGGCGCTGCTCCGTCACTTCGGCTCGATCAAGGGGCTGCGGGAGGCGACTCCCGAACAGATCTCCCAGGTTCCGGGTATCGGCGCCGGATTGGCCGAAATGATCCACGAACGGCTGCGATCCGCTGTCTAATGGAAGGGTGAACGGCGAAGCCGCGAACCGCCCTCGTTTCACCATCATCACCGGCCTGTCCGGTGCGGGACGGTCCGAGTCGGCCAAGTGCCTGGAGGACCTCGGCTACTTCGTCATCGACAACCTGCCGCCGGCCCTGATCGAGAAGATGGCCGAGCTGGTGGCGGTTCCGGGCACCAAGGTCAAGCAGATCGCCCTCGTGGTCGACGCCCGGGGCGGGGAGTTCTTCCCCGAGCTGGAGAAGTCGCTGGCGCAGCTGGCCGAGCGGGGCATCGAGCATCGCATCCTCTTCCTCGAGGCCCGGGAGCGCACGCTGGTCCGCCGGTTCGTGCAAACCCGGCGCCGGCACCCGCTGGCCGACAACGACCGGGTGATCGAGGGCATCCTCGAGGAGCGGGCGATCATGGAGCCGCTGCGCGACCAGGCGGACGTGATCATCGACACCAGCGACCTCAACGTCCACGAGCTCCGGGACAAGATCACCTCACTGTTCGCCGAGCAGAACCCCGGCTCCGGCATGGCGGTGAACGTCATATCGTTCGGCTACAAGCACGGACTGCCGCTCGACGCCGACATGGTCCTGGATTGCCGCTTCCTGCCGAACCCCCACTGGGTGGAGGAGTTGAGGCCGCTGAACGGGACGAACCGCAAGGTCCGCGGTTACGTGCTGAACGCCCCGGACACCGAGCCGTTCCTCGGCAAGGTGCGGGCGATGATAAACACCATGCTTCCGGGCTTCGTTCGGGAGGGCAGGCACTACCTGACGATCGCAGTCGGGTGCACCGGGGGCAAGCACCGGTCGGTGGTGATCAGCGAGGAGATCGCCCGCTATCTAAAGGAGAAGGGCTTCGGGGCCACGGTGGTGCACCGGGACCTCGACAAGGAGTAGCCCCCCTAGCGGTTGCAGAGGATCAACAGGATGCAGACCCTCGGTGGCGGGGCGGGCGCCGAGGTCGCCCGGGACACCTCCGCCGGCGGCGGGAACCAGTTGCCCTCCTCACCTCCCGCTATATAAGGATGCTGCGGCGAGGGGCTCTGGCCGGAGGTCAGAGCGGCCGACTCCGCGGCGGCGTAGGGCAGGGCCTCCCTGAGGGTGACGTGGCCGTCGCCGTCCGAATCGGCCGCCTTGCCGAGCATTCCGTGCTCGACCAGCGACCCGATCCACACCGAGTTGCGCCAGGACGGGTACTCGAAGCCCTTCTCGTGCTCCTGCGACGCTCCGGTGACCAGGCGCTTCGGGCTGGATATCCCGTTGTCGAACCCGGCCGACTCGCAGTTGGCGAGATCGATCCATGCATAACCATTCAGACGTCGCATGTAACCGGCGAACTCGTCGTCGGAGATGAATCGGTTGTCCGAGGGCCACAGGTACTCGTGCAGCCCCTCGCTGCCGCCCGCGTTGTTCATCTGCTTGGTGTGGCCGGAGAAGTGGAAGACGCAGTAGGAGTCGGGCGACTGGCAGCGGTCGACCAGCCACTGCATACCCTGGCGGATGCCGGCTTGCGTCGCCTGCTGGTTGGTGAGCACGCGGACGTGGTCGTCGGGCCACCCTTGGGAACGCAGCAGGTCCTGGAAGGCCACCGCGTCCCCCACCGCGCCGATGTTGTCGCGGGTCCGGCCGGTGTGGGTGTCCACCCCGATGATCAGCGCCCACTTGTCCTGGACATGAGCCGGAGCCGCCGAGACCGGGACTGCGATGCCCGCCAGAAGCAGGGAACCGACAAGAAGGACCAGCAGTCGTCGCACGATGCCCTCCCCAGTGGTCAAATTTTCGTCATCCTAGCATTGCGATTTCGCGGGCTCGAAGATTTCGAACGCGGTTAGATTGGTCAACATGTCCCCAAGCCTTTCCCCCCGAAGCCGGCGGCTAACCTCCCGCCTCCTGACCGCGGCAGCGGTGGTGGCGATCGTGACCGGGGTCGTGCTCATCGGCCACCCGTACTACACCGACCTACAGGCGAAGCGAACCCAGTCCGAGCTCTCCGATGCGCTGGAGGCCCCCGGCACCAGGGAGGCGTACGAGGCCAAGGAGATCCGGGAGGCCCACCCGGTCACCCGGCTGCGCATCCCCAAGCTCAACGTCGACACCGTGGTGGTCGAGGGCACCAGCAAAGAAGCGCTCGACGCAGGCGCCGGCCACTACTCTTCGACCCCCCTCCCGGGAAGCGACGGCAACGTCGGAATCGCGGGGCATCGCACCACCTACGGAAAGCCGTTCGAGAACCTCGACCTGCTGCAACCGGGTGACCAGGTGGAGCTGGACACGCCGGTGGGCCCATACGTCTACGAGATGGTGGAGCCGTTCGACGGCCACGCCAACCCGTGGGTCATCGAGCCGGACGACTGGTCGGTAGTCGACCCGACCGACGAACCGATGCTCACGCTCACCACCTGCCACCCCAAGCGCAGCGCGGCCCAGAGGCTGGTGGCCCGACTGAAACTGGTGAGCTCGCCCTCCGAGCCGGTAGGGGCCTGAGCCGCACCCAGCGCCGGCAAATTCCCAGGCCGCTTGACTTGCCGGAATACATTTCTGGAAAGTAAAGCTGCAATCCGCTAGAGTCGGCCCAGGAATGCCGGTGTGCCTCCAGCGGAGGTGCTTCGGCGTTATGCCATATGTAAAAAGGGCGGAAGAAGTTTCGGCAACTAGGATCTGCAGTCAAAGTCCATTCGCTTACTTAGGAACGGTCCTACAAAGGAGAAAGATAGTGCGCGGAAGAATCCTCAGGAGTTTCCTGGTGGTACCGCTAGTCTTCGTACTGGCGGCATTGGGCTCCGGCCCGGCATTTGCATCACCCCTCACGGGCGCCACGGCAAGCGCCTACGGCCTGAGGGTCGACCTTCTGGGGACGAACCTGATTCCCCCGACGCCCGCTTTCTCGGCCGGCCCCACGCCGGGCACCGGTAGCGACAACCTGGTGACCGTTCCCCTCGACACCCTCGCCTTCGCCGGCGTGGCCGGTGCCAAGGCGGTCGTCAACCGGGACTCGAACCTGGTTCCCGACCTGCCGCTGGCCAACCTCCAGGTTCGTCAGGGCGGACCGGCTCTGCCCGCCAACTTCAACGCCAAGGCCTACGCCCGCACCGCCGGAGCATTCGCCCTGGGCGACGCAGTTCCGGAGGCGGTGTCGTCGCTGTTCGGTGAGAGCGACATTCTCTCCGCCGACGCGATCCACTCCGAGGCACTTGCTTCCTGCGTCAACGGTCAGACCGTGATCGCCGGTGGCACCCAGCTCGTCGGACTCGACCTGCTCGGAGCCGACCTGACCCCGCTGCTGGACGGTACGGTCAACCAGGTCATCCCGATCGTGGACGGAGTCCTGGCAACCCTCGGCGCCTCTCTGGTCGTCAACGAGCAGGTCGTGACGCCGAACGGAATTTCGGTTAACGCGCTGCACCTGACCATCCCGAGCATCCTCGAGGCAGTCGTTGCCCACACCGAGGTCACCGGCACCACCTGTGCCCCGATCGGCCCCGAGTGCTCCGACGGCATCGACAACGACGGCGACGGCAAGACCGACTTCCCGGCCGACCCCGAGTGCAAGAGCCGTGACGACGACAGCGAGGCCCCCGAGTGCTCCAACGGCAAGGACGACGACGGCGATGGGAAGATCGACCGCGGCGACCCAGGCTGTTATCGAAACGGGAACGTCAACGACCCGGGTGCTTATGACCCGGCCGACGACACCGAGGCAGACCTGCTGCCGAGAACCGGCGGAGACAACGTTCCGCTAGGCATGGCGATCCTCGCCGGAGGTGGCCTGCTTCTGCTGGCCGGCCGCAAGGTTCGCCGGGCATCGTCCGAGGGCTAGCATCGGCTGACCCAACCAGAAACACAAAAGCGCACCCCTTCGGGGGTGCGCTTTTGGTTTGGGGGAGGTTGGGGCTAGAAGTCCTCGTCCGGGTTGTCTTCCGGCCGGGCGCCCCAGCGCCACTTCGGCCTCGGCCCTCTGGCCAAAGAGATGAAGAGCAGTCCCGCGGTGGCCATCGCCACGAACAGAAGGTAGAACCCGAGCTCCCTGGCCTGATCCGCCTCCGGTGCATCGAGAAACGCCGGCGCCAGGCCGGCCACGACAACCACGTATCCGATCACCACCGACCAGCCCTGCCAGGTCACGGGTATCCATCCGTAGCCGTAGCGCCGTCGCTTGAACCAGTACTGCGTCCTGTTTTCCATGCGGACAGCCTAAGGGATCCGGCCGCCGGATCTAGCGGTTCCTCTCCCGGCGCACGAACAGTGCGGTCCCCAGCGCCAGGAACACCGCGAACATGCCGGCGATGACGATCAGGTTGGTCACGGGACTGAGCAGCACCACCCGGTCGTACTCCGGCCTGCCGGCGTAGTAGGTGGCCCTCATCAGGTCGACGGCGTAGCGCATCGGCGCCAGGCTCGAGAAGAAGTTGAGAGCCGGCGGCAGGTCGTTGATCGGGTTGAAGACGCCGGCGAGGAAGAACTGGGGCAGCAGCAGGAAGGGAAACACCTGGTTGGCCGACCGCTGGCTGCGCAGGTTAGACAGCACGATCACCCCAAAGGCGGCGCCCAGCATGCAGGCGACCAGCGCCACCGGAAACAAGGCGATGGCCCGCGGAACCGACATCCCGACGCCCAGGGCGAACCCCAGGAGCACCAGCGCCAGCCCCTGGGGCAGCGCCACCATCGTCTCGCCGAGAGCCTTCCCGAAGATGATGGCGTACCGGGGGATGGGTGTGATGAAGATCTCCTGGCTGAAGTCCTTCTCCCGGTCGGCGATCACCGAGATCACCCCGCTGGCGGAGGACTGGAACAGGGTCTGTGCCAGCACGCCGGTGAAGGTGAAGGTGAGCAGGTTGAAGTCGGCGTCCCCGAAGCTGGCCTGCAGCGACCCGCCCAGCACCGTGATGAAGATCAGCGGGAAGATCAACGAGGAGACCAGCCGGGCCGGGTCGCGCAGCAGCTCCATGAAGTCCCGCTGAGCGATCGCCAGGATGGCGCTAGTCCGGTGCATCGGTCTTCCTCAACAGTGCGATGTAGGCGTCCTCGAGCGTCGGAAGGTGGGTGCGCACCTTGACCAGCGGGGTGTCGATCGACTTCAGCACCGAGTGCACGCGGCCGCCGTTCAGGTGGATCTTGAACTCGCTTCCCGGCACGTAACCGACGCCGAGGGTGTCCAGCTCGTGGCTCAGAGCCACGGGATCCGACGGGACGACGAGCAGGTACTCCTCCACCAGGTCCTTTTTGATGTGGGCCGGGCTGCCGAACGAGATCACCTTGCCGTTGTCGATGATGCAGATCGTGTCCGCCTCCTCCGCCTCCTCCAGGTAGTGGGTGGTGAGGAATACGGTGGCGCCGGTCCTCTCCCGAATATCCCGGAGGTAGTTCCACAGGTTCCGGCGGGAGTCGGCGTCGAGTCCGGCGGTCGGCTCGTCCAGGAACAGAACCTTGGGCTCGTGCATCAGGCTGCGGACGATCTCGAGCTTGCGCTTCATCCCCCCGGAGAACCGTTTGACCGGCTTGAACATCTCGGCTTTTAGCTCGAGGATCTCGGAGAGCTCCTTGAACCGGGCCCGGTAGGCGGCGGGCATCGTCCGGTAGGTCGGCCGCCACGGGTACAGGCCGTAGAGGATGGCGTGGAACCTGACGTTCTCCTCAGCGGTGAGCCCCAGGTCCAGGCTGGGCTGCTGGAAGACGATGCCCACCTGGCGGCGCACCCGGTTGGCTTGCAACTTGACGTCAAACCCGCCGATCCTGACGCTTCCGGAGGTCGGGATCAGCGTGGTGGTGAGGATGGAGATCGTAGTGGTCTTGCCCGCTCCGTTGGGGCCTAGCAGCGCAAAGAACTCGCCCTCCGCCACATCGAAGCTGACGCCGTCGACTGCGTTGGTCTCCGACTTCTTGTAGCGCTTGACCAGATCTCTCACCTCGATGACCGGCCGCCGGCCGGTGGAGGAGGGCGCGACAGACGGCTCCGCGTCGAGCAAGTGGGACCCGGATTCTTCTGGTTTTGCCACTGCAGATTGGGCTTCGGGGGGGAGTCGGGGCGTGTCTCCCCGACTGGCGGAAGTGTTTTGGTTGATAATGCATAGTACCGCCCGGTCTGTAGGCCGTTACTCGTGGCGAGCAACGCGCCCGGGCATCTCGCATTTAACCGAACACGGAGGTTAGGCGCATGACTGTAAAGGTGGGGGTAAACGGCTTCGGCCGTATCGGGAGGATCTTCCTGCGCTCGGTTCTCGAGCGGCCGGACTGCGGCGTCGAGGTGGTGGCGGTCAACGACATCGCTTCGCCCGACATCCTGGCTCACATGCTCAAGTACGACACCACCCACGGCACCATGCCCGGTGACGTGACCGTCGACGACGAAGGCATCCACGTCGGCGGCCACACCATTCGGGTGACCTCCGAGCGCGACCCGGCCGACCTGCCCTGGGGCGAACTCGGCGTCGACGTGGTGATCGAGTCCACCGGCATCTTCACCGACCGGGCCGGCGCAGCCAAGCACCTGGAGGCCGGCGCCCGCAAGGTCATCATCTCCGCCCCCTCCTCCGACCCCGACGTCACGATCGTCCTCGGCGTCAACGAGCAGGAGTACGACCCCGAGAAGCACGACGTCATCTCCAACGCCTCCTGCACCACCAACTCGGTCGGCCCGATGGCCAAGGTCCTGCTCGACAGCTTCGGCATCAAGTCCGGCTTCATGACCACCGTCCACGCCTACACCACCGAGCAGCAGCTCCAGGACCAGATCGCGATGACCCGGAAGGGCAAGCCGGACCTGCGCCGCATGCGCTCGGCCGCGCGCAACATCGTCCCGGCCTCCACCGGCGCCGCCAAGGCCCTCTCGCTGGTCATTCCGGAGCTGAAGGGCAAGCTGGACGGCATGGCCATGCGGGTCCCGGTACCGGACGGCAGCGTGACCGACCTGGTCTGCGTCCTGGACCGGGAGGTCACGGCCGACGAGGTGAACGACGCCTACAAGAAGGCCTCCGAGCAGGACAACTGGAAGGGCCGCCTGGTCTACACCGAGGACGCAATCGTCTCCGGCGACATCGTCGGCAACCCGGCTTCGTGCATCATCGACGGCCTCAGCACCATGGCCAACGGCAACATGGTGAAGGTCATCGGCTGGTACGACAACGAGTGGGGCTACAGCAACCGGCTGGTCGATCTGGCCGCCAAGGTGGGCGAGTCGGCGAAGGTGAGCGCTTGAAGCTCCAGTCCCTCGACGACCTGGACGTAAACGGCAAGCGGGTACTCGTCCGGGTCGACTTCAACGTTCCCCTGAAGGACGGCAAGGTGGTGGACCCAATGCGGATCAACGCCGCCCTGCCCACCATCCGCCGGCTGCTCGACGAGGGCGCCACGGTCATCCTCTGCTCCCACCTCGGACGCCCCAAGGGGCAGGTTGACCCCAAGTACTCGCTGGAGCCGGTTGCCCGGGCTCTGGCCGACCTCCTCGGCAAGCCGGTGCGTTTGACCGAGGCGGCCAACGGCCCGGCCGAAGACCTGGAGGGCATGGCGCCCGGCGACGTCGCCCTGCTGCAGAACCTTCGCTACGACCCCCGCGAGGAGGCCAACGACCCGGAGTTCTCCAGGGAGCTGGCCTCACTTGCCGACGCCTACGTGTGCGACGCCTTCGGAGCGGTTCACCGGGCGCACGCCTCGGTGGCCGGCGTCCCGGCGCTGCTGCCGAGTGCAGCCGGGCTGCTGCTGCAGAAGGAGGTCGAGGTTCTCTCGACGCTGCTGGAGAGGCCCAAGCGGCCGTTCGTCGTGGTTCTGGGCGGCTCCAAGGTGTCGGACAAGCTCGGCATCGTCCGCAACCTGCTGACCAAGGCCGACAACATCCTGATCGGCGGCGCGATGGCCAACACCTTCCTCGCGGCGCAGGGCCATGACGTGGGCAACTCCCGCATCGAGGCCGACCGGCTGGAGGAGGTCAAGGGCGTGCTGAAGGCGGCCGAGGAGAACGGCGTCCAGATGGGCCTCCCGGACGACGTGGTGGTGGCCAAGGAGTTCTCCGAGGATGCCGAGGGCACCGCAGTCGAGGTCGACCGGATCCCGGCCGACTCGATGGCCTTGGACATCGGCCCGTCCAGCGTCTACCGCTTCGGCGAGTGGATCCGGGTGGCGTCCACCATCCTGTGGAACGGCCCGATGGGCGTGTTCGAGTGGCCGGCGTTCGAGGCCGGCACCCGGGAGGTCGCCAAGTCGCTGGCCGGCGCCGAGGCGTTCACCGTCGTCGGCGGGGGGGACTCCGCCGCCGCGCTGGCGCAGTTCAACCTGGAGGAGGGTGTCGACCACCTGTCGACCGGCGGAGGTGCCTCGCTGGAGTTCCTGGAGGGCAAGCCTCTTCCCGGGCTGGTCGCACTGAGCGAAGGAGCGAAGGCATGAGCCGGCGGCCGATCATGGCGGCGAACTGGAAGATGAACAAGACCCACGTCGAGGCCATCCACTTCGTCGAGGAGCTGCGCAACCGGGTGGAGCAGAAAGGGCTCAACCGCTCCGATGTCGTCGTCTGCCCGCCGTTCACCTCGCTGCGGTCGGTTCAAACGGTGATCGACGCCGACGACCTGGAGTTCGGCCTCGGCGCCCAGAACCTGCACTGGGAGGAGTCGGGCGCCTACACCGGCGAGATCTCCGCCGGCATGTTGACCAAGCTCGGGGTCAAGTACGTGATCGCCGGGCACTCCGAGCGCCGGGAGTACTTCCAGGAGACCGACGAGATGGTCAACTGGAAGGTCAAGGCCGCCCTCAAGAACGGCATGACTCCGATCTGCTGCGTCGGCGAGACCCTGCGCGAGCGGGAGGAGGGCTTCACCAACTCCAAGGTCGAGTGGCAGGTCGTCCACAGCCTGGCCGACCTCACCGACGAGCAGATCGCCGGCGTAGTGGTGGCGTACGAACCCATCTGGGCCATCGGCACCGGCAAGACCGCCACCCCCCAGGACGCCCAGGAGACGATCTCGACGATCCGGACCGTGATCCGGGACCACCACCCGGCGGTGGCGGACCGGGTTCGCATCCAGTACGGCGGCAGCGTGAACCCCGGCAACGTCGACGAGCTCATGGCGCAGCCGGACATCGACGGTGCGCTGGTGGGCGGCGCCAGCCTCGACCCGGTGCAGTTCGCCCGGATCGTGATGTTCGAGTGATAAACTGGGCCGGTTCTTTCTTCTCCTACCCCCAGGGACCCAATGCTTCTTAACCTCGTCATCGGCCTGCACCTGATCGCCTGCCTGCTTCTGATCCTGTTCGTGCTCCTGCACGCCGGGCGGGGCGGAGGGCTCTCCGAGATGTTCGGCGGGGGAGTGGGCGGCGGCCTTAGCGGTTCCACCGTGGTCGAGAAGAACCTGGACCGGCTGACCATCGCCACTGCGTTGCTGTTCACCATCACCACGTTTGCACTCGTCTTCCTGATGGATTGAGGGCCAGGACCCGGCTCGTAGCATC
>DATABX010000401.1:0-6575 GCA_036259335.1 Actinomycetota bacterium | reverse complement strand
TCCTCCGGAAGCGAGCGGTACCACTCGAGGGTGTCGATCAGCGAGCGGTCCAGCGGAATCTCCGGGCTCCACCCAACCGCCGCCCGGATCTTCGATGGATCGCCCACCAGGCGGTCCGGCGCCCCCGGCGCGTCGACGCTTCGCTCGTGCACCTTCACCCTCCCCGCCAGGCCGGACACCTCCAGCAGCCTACCCAAAACCTCCCCCATTCGTACCGACTGCCCGGAGCAGACGTTGTAGGCCTCGCCGGGCTCCCCGGCCTCGAGCAGCCGGGCGTAGGCCCCGACCACGTCCCTGACGTCGCAGAAGTCCCGCCGGGAGTCGAGGCTGCCGACGTGCATCTCGCCGCCACCGGTCCGCTCCAGGCGTGCGATCTGCGAGGTGAACGAGCCGACGGCGTAGGCGCTGCTCTGCCCGGGGCCGGTGTGGTTGAACGACCGGGTGAACACCGCCGGGACTCCGTCGTGCTGCAGGTACATCAGCCCCATCTGCTCCTGCGCGATCTTGGTCAGGGCGTAGGGCGAGCCGGCGAGCTGGGGGTCGGACTCCCGCAGCGGGCGGCCGCCGGGCACCGGGCGGTACTGCTGGGCCGAGCCCACGAGCAGCACCCGCGGCCGCAGCCCCTTGACCGCCTCCAGCAGGTTTCCGGTGCCCTCGATGTTGGCCCGGTAGGTTCCCCGGGGGTCGGCCCACGAACCGCCGACCGACGCCTGAGCCGCCAGGTGGACGACGCCTTCGGGCCGGACCCGGTCGACGCACTCGGCGACCGCCTCGGCGTCGGTGAGGTCGAAGACCTCCCAGGCGACCGGCGGGCGGCCGGCGGCCGGCGGCTCCAGGGACGAACCGACCACCTCGTGGCCCGCGGAAGCCAGGTAGGGCACCAGGTAGCCGCCGACGAACCCTCCGGCACCGGTCACCAGGACGCGCACCTAGCGCACCGCCCCGGTGGAGGGATTCAGCGGGTGGTGGAGGTGACGGCCTGCCGCCCGCCGCCGGGGACCGGCTCGGCGGGTGTCGTGCGGCCCACCACGATGATGCCGGCCACGATCAGCGCCACCCCGAACCACCTCACGGCCGGAACGTGCTCGTGGAGCACGAACTTGGCGAACAGCTGCAGCAGCAGGTAGGTGATGCCGACGAACGGGTAGGCGAAGCTCAACGGCACCCGCGACATCACGATCAGCCACGAAACAGCCGAGAGCACGAACAGGGTCAGGCCGAGCACCACCTGCCAGGTGCGCAGGACCTCGCCGACCAGTTGCAGCGGACGGCCGAGGCGCGAGCCGTCCAGGTAGCCGACCCGGCTCATGCCGGTTTTCAGCAGAAGCTGGCCGGCGGTTGCCAGGAAGACCGAACACAGGATGAGAGCGACCGTCTTCAGAGACACGCAACGATCCTAGCTGCAACCGGGAGCATCGACCGGAATCGCCGTTGCCGGCTCATCGGTGGAAGGTGACGCCCTTTTCGAGCGCCACCAGGATCGATGCCTTGAGCTTGCTGGCGGGCGTGCCGGCATCGGTCCACCAGCCCCGCAGGATGTCGTAGCTCATGGTCCCCTCCTCGACGTAGATGTTGTTGAGGTCGGTGACCTCCAGCTCGCCCCGGTTCGAGGGGGTGAGGGTTCCGATGAGGTCGAAGACCCGGTCGTCGTACATGTAGCAGCCGGTGACGATCAGGCCGCTCTTGGGGTTGGCGGGTTTCTCCTCGATGCCGATGATCTTGCCGTCCCGCACCTCGGCGACGCCGAATCGCAGGGCGTCGTCCAGCGACACCTGCTTCAGCAGGATCTTGGCTCCCTTGCCCTGCTCCTTGAAGCTTTCCACGTAGGCGCTCAGGTCGTCCTGGAAGACGTTGTCGCCCAGCACGACCATGACGTCGTCGCCGGCGGCCATCGGGGCCGCCTGCAGCAGGGCCTCGGCGATGCCTCCGGCTCCTTCCTGGCTGGCGTACTGGATCGACACCCCGAGCTCGGAGCCGTCGCCGAGCAGGCTGCGGAACTGCTCCAGGGACTCGGTGATGGTGACCAGGACGATGTCGGTGACGCCGGCTCCCGCCAGGGAGCGGATCGGGTAGTACACCATCGGCTCGTCGAACACGTCGAGCATGTGCTTGTTGACCACTCGGGTGACCGGGTGGAATCGGGTGCCGTAGCCTCCGGCCAGAACCACGCCCTTCAAGACTGAACCAACTCCTTTACGTACTCGGCGACCGCTTCGGGCCAGGGCCGGAGGGACACCCCCGCTGCCCGGGCCTTGGAACAGTCCAGCTCGCTGTTGGCGGGGCGGGGGGCAATTGGACCCTCTTTGCCTGCATAGTACTGTGCGGTCGTCACCCGGCGCACCCGGGCCCGGAGGCCGGCGGCTTCGATCGCGGCCTCCGCCACGTCGGCCCATGTGCCGGCCTCTCCCCCGCCGGTCAGGTTGTAGACGCCGGTGCATCCGGCCTCGACAAGCGCGACCGTGCCTTCAGCGAGGTCGGGTGCGTAGGTCGGCCGGCCGCGCTGGTCGTCGACCACCGTGAGCTCGTCGTGCTTGGCGGCCGCCCCGACTATCGACCGGACGAAGTTGTGGCCGTCGCCGAACACCCAGGAGGTGCGGATCACCAGGTACCGCCCTCCCGACGCCCGGGCTGCGATCTCCGAGTGCAGCTTGGTGCGTCCGTAGACCGACAGGGGCACGGATTTGTCGAGCTCGGTGTAGGGGCCTGCGTCGCCCCGAAAGACGTAGTCGGAGGAGAACTGCACCAGCAGCGCCTTGTGGCGCTTGGCGGCCTTCGCGAGGTTCACGACTGCGTCGACGTTTACCAGCCGGGCCTTGTCCGGCTCCGCCTCGGCCCGGTCGACCGCGGTGTAGGCGGCCGCGTTGTACACCACCTCCGGGCGGACGTCGGCGAAGACCCGGTCGACCGCGCCGGGCTCCACGATGTCCAGCTCGCTGCGGTCCAGGACCGCCGCGTCCGGCAGCACCCGGGCAAGCGCCCGGCCGAGCTGACCGCTTCCTCCGGTTACCAGGACCCTCGGCACCTCAAGACCTTCCCGGCGGCCGGCGTCGACGGCACAGGTCAGCGCTCCTCGCCGGCGGCGCTGCTCACCGCCATGAACGAGAACGGGCTCTCGAAGCCCTGCCAGGACCTGGCGGCCCGGTCCTTGTCGGACACGGTGGCCTGCTCCGGGCGGCACGGCCAGGGAATGGCGAGCGACGGGTCGTCCCAGCGCAGGCCGTCGTCGTCGGGGGCCGAGTAGTAGTTGCTGACCAGGTAGACCACCCTGGTGTCCGGCTCGAGAGTGCAAAAGCCGTGGGCGAACCCCTTGGGCAGGAAGATCTGGTTCCCGGCCTCGGCGCTTATCACCTCGCCGGCGGAGCTGCCGTAGTAGGGCGAGCCCACCCGGAGGTCGACGCCGACGTCCCAGATGCTGCCCTGCGTGACCAGCACCAGCTTGTCCTGGTCGTAGGGCGGGCGCTGGAAGTGCAGACCCCGGACCGTCGAGGTCTTCTTGGACCACGACGAGTTCATCTGGACGAACTCGACGTTCAGACCGATCTCGGCCAGCGCCCGGTTGCTGAACAGCTCGGAAAACGAACCGCGGTCGTCGCCGAACACCCGGGGGGTGAGGATCTTGAGATCGGGAATCTCCAGCTCCCGCACCTCGGGCGCGGTCAAGGTGAGCCCGCCTTGTTGGCGGGCGCCGAGTCGGCGTAGATCGACTCCGCCTCGGCGACGTGGGCCTCCCACCAGTCGCGGTGATCGCGGTACCAGTTGACGCTGGCCTCGAACTGCTGCCACACGTCACCCGAACGCCAGCCGAGGGCGCGGATCTTGCTCGAGTCGACCGCGTAGCGGCGGTCGTGGTCCGGCCGGTCGTAGCCGGTCATCTGAATGCCGTCCTGGCCGATGCCCAGGAACTCGGCCAGCCAGTGCGCCAGCGCCAGGTTGGTGATCTCCGGGTCGTGGACCGGGCCGATGTTGTACGCCTCACCGTTTTCGCCCTTCTGCAGCACCAGGGCGACCGCCCGGGCGAAGTCTTCGGCGTAGAGCCACTGCCGGATGTACAGCCCGTCGCCCCAGACCAGCATCGGCTCGGAGCGCAGCCCCCGGGTCACCCAGCGGGGGAAGACCTTCTCCGGGTACTGCCAGGGGCCGAAGGCGTTGGTCGGGCGCACCACGACCACCTCGAGCCGGTCGGCGTACGAGCGCGCCAGGTCGTCGGCCAGGGCCTTGGACTTCGAGTAGGGGCTGGCGGCGTTGCCGGTGCCGGGCGGCTTGTCGGACTCGGTGAACGCGCCCTTCAGGATCGATCCGTAGACCTCGTCGGTCGACACGTGCACGAAGCGGCGGACCCCGGCCAGGACAGCCGCGTCGAGCAGCACCCGGGTGCCCTCGACGTTGGTCCGGTAGAAGCGGTCCGGATCGCTCTCACTGCGGGTGACGTGGGACTCGGCGGCGTAGTGGACGATCGCCTCGGGACGCCGTTCGGCGATCAGCTTTCGGATCGAAGCCTCGTCGGCAATGTCCAGCTCGGCGAAGTCGTAGTCGTCCCGGTCCGAGACGTCGGCCAGCCGGCGGAGGTCCCCGGCGTAGGTCAGGCAGTCGATGTTGGTCACCGAGTGGGTCCCCTGGGAGAGCTGGTGGCGCACGAAGTGGCTGCCCAGGAAACCGGCACCGCCGGTGACACAGAGGTTGGGTTTCATTCCGAATACTCTATTCGACCGTTGCGAGCTGCCAAATCACTCGTCGCACGCGTGGACCAGCGGCCTGGTCTCCGGAGCCGCCGGTGCCGGCGGAGGAGCGGGCGGCGGAGGGGGGGCCACGGTGGCGCCCGGGGAGGCAGGGGTGGTCGGAGTCGCCGGGGTCACCGGGTGCGTGGCGGCGAAGTCCTGGCCGAGCACCACGGCAACCTGCCCGGCGGCCTCGATGGTCGCCGGAAGCTCCTGCAGCTGCGCCCCGTAGTTGTTGGCCAGCAGGCGGCCCTGGTCCTGGAATCCCTCGGCGTAGTAGACGATCGTGGTGGCGTGCGGAATGGTGTTGGCCGTCTCGACCACCTGGAAGCCCCGGCTCTTCAGCACCTCGCCCTCGGTGAAGGCCAGCTTGCCCACCTCGGTTCCGTTCAGCAGGCTGACCCGCACGTCCTCCGGGTCGATGGCGCTGACGCCGGTCCGGCCGTAGTCGGGCAGCGGCTGCCGGCTGGCCAGGGCGCCGAACAGGGCCCGGGTCTGCAGCTCGTTGGCCACCACGTAGGAGACGCCGTCGATCCGGGCGCCCGCCGAGGGGACCACCCGCATGTCGAGGTTTCCGGAGTTGAAGTTGCGAAGGCGCAGACCGATCGTGGAGATGTCCGAGAGCGACAGCTCGGCGTCGTACTTCACCGCCTGGGAGAAGACGTTGACCAGCGACACCACCCGGTCCGGGCGCAGGACCACCCCCGGCGTGGCGATCTTGTCGACCATGAGCTTCAGGAACAGCTGCTGGCGCTGGATGCGGCCGAAGTCGTCGTCGATTTTGCGGGCCCGTACGAACGCCAGGGCCTGCTCCCCCTCGATCGTCACGCAGCCCCGCGGCTGGTCCAGCCCCGAGTCGGGGTCCTTGACCGCCCGCTCGAAGTACACCTCGATGCCGCCGACCGAGTCGGCGATCTGGTTGAACCCGTTGAAGTCGACCTCCAGGTAGTGGTGGATCGGCATGCCGGTGAACTCCGAGACCGTCTCCACCATGGCGTCCGGGCCCTGGGAGTAGATGCTGTTGATCTTCACCTGCTCGCCCTCCGGGTTGGTCACCCTCAGGTCCCGGGGGAAGTGGACCAGGACCGCCTTCTCCCGCTCCTCGTCCAGGTGCAGCATCATGATCGTGTCGGCCCGGCGGCCGGGGACCACCTCGGTGTCGCCGAACGATTGCTGCTGTTCGGCAGAGAGTCCCTCGCGGGAGTCCGAGCCCAGAACCAGCACGTTCATCGGCTCGTTCTCCGGCTGCTCGGCCACCTCCACCTGCTCCTGGTTGCCCCGGACCTTGAAGTGGGCGTAGAGCAGGACCGACCCGGCGATCACGCCGAGCAGTACCACGACCGCCACGACGGCGACCAGTCCGCGCACGATTTTTTGCGCGCGGGTATGCCGGCTTCTACGGCCGGATTTCAGGATTGGCTGCATGCCGCCGGGACTCCGGGGCTGACGACGGCGGACCATTTGTGGTGCAAGTATCTCCTAAGCGCCAACCGGACAAGCTCGCGAATTGTGAAGATTCGGTGGCGATGAAGTCCGCCGGCGGGGTGAAGCTGCCGGGTGAGCGAGTGGTCGGCTATCATCCGCGCGGCCTAAAATGGGCCGCCCGGCAGTAAAAGTCTGTCCGAACCGAAGGATCCCAGCGTGTACAAAGGCAGGTCGGTGAGCGTCGTGCTCCCAACCTACAACGAGAAGGACTCGATCCGTAAGTGCATCACGGACTTCGAGGACACCGATGTGGTGGACGAGATCATCGTGGTGAACAACAACGCCGCCGAGGGAACCTCGGAGCAGGTGGCCGGCACCAGCGCCATCGAGATCTTCGAAAGCCGGCAGGGGTACGGCTCGGCCATCGTCGCCGGC
>DATABX010000400.1:0-2121 GCA_036259335.1 Actinomycetota bacterium | reverse complement strand
GGTGAGGCCAACACGACCTCCCCGGACCAGTTGCACCACTTCCGGCTGCCCGAGGAGTTCGAGGCCCACACCTGGTGCCTGCACTGCTGGCTCGGCCTGGTCGGCCGCGGGCGGCGGATGGGAAGCCGGTGGGCGGAGTGGATTCTCACCGACGACCTCGGCCGGATAGTCGAGGCCGTGGCCGGCGGCAGTGCGGCAACTGTGCCACGGCCTGGGAGGAGCGGGATTCGGTGCCCTACCGGACCTGCCCCGGGTGTGACCGTCTCACCAAACTGGTAGTCCGGACCGGCTGAGATGTACGGGTGGGGCAGCCGGCCGCCGATACGCGATGCCTTCGCTGCTCCGAAGCTCCGGCGGGGCCCTGCTCCCGGCGCCGCCTGGCTGCTGGCTTTCGTAACCGGGCTGGTTCTACTTGCGGGCAGTCCGGCCAGCGGGCAGGATTCGCTGCCCCAGGTCCTGGTGGCGGAGGTCGACGGCGCGATCACGCCGGTGGCCGCCGACTACCTCACCGACGGCGTGGAGGAGGCGGAGGAGGGCGGCTATCAGGCCTTCGTGGTGGAGCTGAACACTCCCGGGGGCCTGGACACCTCGATGCGAGCCATAGTGCAGGAGTTCATCGGCGCCCAGGTCCCGGTAATCGTCTACGTCAGCCCCCAGGGGGCTCGGGCCGCTTCCGCCGGGGCGATCATCGCCTACGCCGCCCACGTCGCCGTGATGGCTCCCGCCACCGCCATCGGCGCCTCCACGCCCGTGGACCTGGAGGGAGGCGACCTGGACCGCAAGATCATCAACGACGCCGCCGCCTACGCCGAGTCGATCGCCCGGCTGCGCGGACGCAACGTCGAGTTCGCCGAGCAGATGGTCCGGGAGGGGCGCTCGATTGCCGCGGCCGAGGCCCTGGAGATCGGCGCGGTCGACCTGGTGTCCGGCTCGCTTCCGGAGCTGCTGAACCAGGTGGACGGCCGCGAGGTCACCGTGGGGCCCGGCGACCGAACGGTGACCCTCGAAACCGCCGACGCCGCGGTGGAGCCCTTCGAGTTGGAGGTGTTCCGGAGGATCCAGCAGCTGCTGGCCGACCCCAACCTGGCGTTTTTGTTTATGTCCCTCGGAATGCTGGCCATCGTCTACGAGCTGGCGAGCCCGGGCATCGGCGCGGGCGGGATACTGGGCGCAATCCTGCTGGTGCTGGCCCTGTTCTCACTCTCGGTGTTGCCGGTGAACGTCGCCGGCATCCTGCTGCTGCTGGTGGCGGCCGGCCTGTTCGCCGCCGAGCTGTTTGCCCCCGGAGTCGGGATTGCCGCGGCCGGAGGGGCCGTGGCCCTGCTGCTCAGCGGGGTTTTCCTGTTCGAAGAGGCGCCCGGAATCCGGGTGAGCCTGGCGGTGATTCTTCCGGTCACGGTCGTGGTGGGGGCCGGGGTGGTGCTGGCCGGGCGGCTGGTGGTGAGCAGCCAGAGGGAGCGGTCGACGATCACCGGGGAGCAGCAGTATCTCGGCCGGATCCTGACCGTCGGCCGGTCCAGCGGGAATCGCGGGCAGGCCCTCGTGGACGGAGCGTGGTGGAATGTCCGCAGCGAAGCCGAGCTGAACGCCGGCGATCGTGTTCAGGTGACCGGCTACGAGGGACTCGACCTGCTGGTCGGTCCCGTGGAATCGGGGAAGTGACCCGGGGCTCGACGATATCGACCGATAGGAGGAAGGCATGGATCCATCGCTGCTAGGCATCGGCGCCGCTCTACTGCTCGTCCTGTTCATCCTTGTCAAGGCGGTTCGCATCGTCGCCGAGTACGAGCGGGGGGTGATCTTCCGGCTCGGCCGGGTGGTCGGTGCCAAGGGTCCCGGCCTCTTCTTCATCATCCCGGTGATCGACAAGATGGTGAAGGTCAACCTGCAGACCGTCACCGCCGACATCCCGCCTCAGGACGTCATCACCAAGGACAACGTCACCCTGAAGGTCAACGCGGTCACCTACTTCAACGTGGTGGATCCGGTGAAGGCGGTCGTGGTGATCCAGGACTACATGTACGCCACGTCGCAGGTAGCGCAGACCACCCTGCGCAGCATTCTCGGCCAGGTCGAGCTGGACGACCTGCTGCTCAAGCGCGACGAGATCAACTCACAACT
>DATABX010000399.1:0-7191 GCA_036259335.1 Actinomycetota bacterium | reverse complement strand
CACTCGAGGACATCGCGGTGATCGCCAGCGAGGCGCCGCCGGTGCTGCAGCCCACTCCGATGCTTCAGTCCGAGGTTGTCGAGCCCGTCACCAAGCCGGCAAGCAAGCCCAAGCGGGCACGCAAGCCGGTTGCCGAACGACCGGAGCCGGCACTCGAGCTGGGCGAGTTCGAGCCGGCAATGCTCGCCGAGGCCCCGGTGGTCGACAACACGCCGGTTCTCCTCCGTCCCGCCGAAGAAGGCTCGCAGACTCCGATCGGCACCGAAACCGAGCTGGTCAGCTCGATTCCGCTGAACGCCCGCGCCCTGGACCACGAGAGCCTGATCCACGTCGCAGCGCAGGTCGGCTGGGTCTACACCCCGGTGCGCAAGGTGCCCGAGTGGATGAACTTCGAGCTTCCGCCGCCGCCGGTGTTGAGCCCGCTTCGGGCCAAGCTGCAGTCGACGATCAACATGATCAAGTACTTCCGGATCAACGCCGGCACCAGGGAACAGCGGCGTGCCGAGACGTTGGCCCGCAGGGCCCGGCTGGTCGAGTACCGGCGCCGTATGTTCGGCGAGAAGCTGGAGGCGCTGAACGCCATGCAGGCGATCGAGTACAAGCCCAAGGCCGTCTGAACCTCGTTCTTCCAGAACCCCCGGCGCCCTGCGCCGGGGGTTCTGGCGTTGAAGCAGCACGTTTTCGGGCCGCGCAACGGCCGGCCCCGGATCTGGTTTAGGATCTAGAAAGATGGCACCTCCCAAGAAGCGCCCCTCTCAGGGCAAACCCGGTCAGAAAAGACCACCACAAGGCCGCAAACCTAACCAGGCGCGCAAGCCTGCTTCGTCCGCGTCCAAACCGGCCGCCAAGCCGGACGCGCCTCAGGACGAGGCCAAGGCAGAGTCGATCTCGGCCTCGGACGCCGCTGCCGAAGCCGCCGCCGAGTCGGGCGGTGCGCCGCTCAGCAAGGCAGCCGAGGAGCGCAAGGCCAAGCGGGAGGCCGCTCGCCAGGAGCGCATCGCCGCCGCCCGCAAGCGCCAGCAGGCCAAGCGGCGCAAGCAGATTGCGATCGGCGCGGTCCTGCTCGTGGTGCTCGTGGGCGGCACGATCTTTTCGATCAACAAAGCCCGCGGAGACCGGCAGGCACTGGCAGCCGCGGTCGAAGAAGCCGGGTGCGGCGACATCGAGTCGTTCGACGACGAGGGCCAGGAGCACCTGGACCAGAACGAGAACTACGAGGACTACGAGACCAACCCGCCCACCTCCGGCCCGCACCGGGTGCAGCCGGCACCCTGGGGTTCGTACCGCGAGGCGCCGGAGCCGGAGACGCTGGTACACAACCTCGAGCACGGCGGCATCGTCATCCATTACAAGGATCTCTCCGACGAGCAGGTCGACCGGGTCGACGAGTTCGCCGACTCCTACGTCGACGGCGTGATCGCCGCCCCGAACCCGGACATCGAGACCCCGATCGCTCTCGCCGCCTGGAGGCACAGCCAGAGCTGCGACGAGTTCAACACCACGGTGATCGAGGGGTTCATCCGGGACCGGTGCAACAAGGGCCCGGAGAAGGTCGGAACCACCTGCGCCAAGGAGTAGCTCAGCGGGGGTAGGGCAGCCTCACGGTGAAGGTTGAACCCGAACCGAGTTCGCTGGCGACCTCGACGACTCCCCCGTGGCTCTCCGCCACGTGCCTGACTATCGCCAGCCCCAACCCGGTTCCCCCGGTGTCCCGGCTGCGTGCCTTGTCCACCCGGTAGAAGCGCTCGAAGATCCGCTCGAGGTCGGTGGTCGGGATGCCGGCGCCGGTGTCGCTGACCCGCAGGGCAAAGCCCTCGCCGGTGTCCGACAGCTCCACCCGGATCGACCCTTCGGCGGTGTATCCGAGGGCGTTCTCCAGCAGGTTGCGGACCATGAGAGCAAGGTCCTCCCGGACACCCAGGGCCGATATCTTCCTGTCGAGGGCGACCTCCAGCCGGAGACCCTTGCGTTCGATGCGTTCGCGAAGCGAGTCGACCTCGTCCTCGACCACCTCGCCGAGCCGAACCTCCGACCGCTCCCCCTGCCCGCGCTCCAGCCGCGCCAGGTCCAGCAGGTCCTGGACCAGTGCACTCAGCCTCCTGGCCTCGCGGACCAGGTTGGCGGCAAACCGCCGGGCGTTTTCCGGGTCGTCGCCCATCGCCCGCTCGACGGTCTCGGCGGTGACCATGATGGCGGAGACGGGCGTCTTCAGCTCGTGCGAGGCGTTCGCCACGAAGTCGCGCCGGATCGACTCCACGCGCTTGCGCTCGGTCTCGTCCTGGATCACCACCAGCATCCGGCCGTCCTCCAGCCGCACCGAGGTGGACCGAAGCTCTCTCCGGCGCGGGTGGTGGACGGTGACGTCGTGGTCGCCGGGAACCGCGAGCTGCGCCGGCAGCAGGTCCCGGGGCCGGCGGCCGAACATGTCGTAGGCAGCCTGGTTGGCGTAGATCAGCTCGCCGTAGGAGTCGGCGAGCACGACGCCCTCCCGCATCGAGGCCAGGATCTGCTCACGCAGACCCGTCTCGGCGCGAAGCTCGTCGATGACCCCGGCCAGCTCGTCGGCCATTCCGTTGATGGCATCCGCCAGTCGCACCGCCTCCGCGGGGCCCGAGGCGGTGACGCGGTCGGCGTGCCCCCGGGCGATCCGGCCCAGGTCGAGGGCCAGCAGCTGCAGCGAGCGGGCGATCCAGCCGGCCACCAGCGAGGAGGCCGCGGCGGTGGCCACCAGGATCGCCACCGACACGAGCAGGAAGGGGCCGCGTAGCGTCCCCAGCCGGTCGGCGGAGACCAGGTACAGGGCACCCAGGCCCACGAGCGTGACCACCAGCTGCACGCCGGTGATCCGGGCTCGCAGCGTGGAGGGGGATCTCACGTCTTTTCCTTGAGCTGCACCTTGAAGCGGTAGCCGATTCCCCGCACCGTGACGATGTAGGTGTAGTCCGAGGGGCCCTCCACCTTGCGCCTCAGGTTCTTGATATGGGTGTCGATCGTGCGGGTGTCGATCATGTTGTCGTATCCCCACACCTTGTCGGCTAGCTCTGCCCGGGAGAACAGCCGGCCCGGCTCGGAGGCCAGCGTCGCCAGGAGGGTCAGCTCCTTGGGCCGGAGGTCGACCTCGGTGTCGCCGACCCAGCAGCGGAAGTCACGGGCGATTACCTTCAGGTCCCCGAAGACAAGCTCGGCTGGTGCGCCGGTCCGCAGCGCCTCGACCCGGGAGCGTCGAAGCAGGGCCTTCACCCGGGCCACCAGCTCCCCCATCGAGAACGGTTTGGCCAGAAAGTCGTCGATCCCGGAGCCGAAGCCCTGGATCCGCACCTTCTCCTCGGAGCGGGCGGTCAGCATGAGGATGATCAGGTCGTTGCGCCGCTGCCGGATCTCCCGGGTGATCTGCAGGCCGTCGATGCCGGGCAGCATCATGTCCAGGATCATCATCGCCACGTCGGGGGCGTTGGCCTTGCTGAGGCCGGCCTCCCCGTCCGAGGCCGTGTCGACGTCGAACCCCTCGAGCCGGAGGTTGTAGGCCAGCATCTCGCACATGGTGGGATCGTCCTCCACGACGAGAAGTTTCGACACCGATCCCTCCGATGTTCAGGAACAGTTCAGATTCAGACCACCATAGCAGTGCGATCCCCGCTTAGTCTGCGAGTCAAGAGCGCTCAAGGGGGCGCCGCAATAGCTACACGTACGAACGACTTGCGCTTTTGACGATGCAGCTTCCGGAAAACTTAGGAAAGGTAGTCGAAGACATGCGGGATGCTAACTACGGGTCCAACCGGTCGGGCATGAAGCTGTTGGTGGCCTCGGTAGCTCTGTTTCTGCTGGCGGCTGCCTGCGGGGATGGCGGCAGCAGTGCGGACAGCGGGCTCTCCGGACGAATCGTGATCTCGGGCTCCTCGACGGTCGAACCGATCTCCATCGGCGTGGCCCAGAAGTTCGGTGAGGACGCTCCAGACGTCAACATCTCGGTCGACGGTCCGGGCACCGGCGACGGATTCGAGCTTTTCTGCAACGGCGAGACCGACATCTCGGACGCCTCCCGCGCCATCTCGGAGGAGGAGATCGCTTCTTGCCGGGAGGCGGGCGTTTCGTACCTCGAGCTCAAGGTGGCCAACGACGGCATCGCGGTCCTCACCTCGCCCGAGAACAACCAGATCAACGAGTGCCTGTCCTTCACCGACATCTACGCCCTGACCGGCCCGGAATCCCGTAACTTCGAGGGATGGGACGACGCCAACGGGCTGGCCGGCGAGTTGGGCGAAACCCAGGCGGCGCCGTTTCCCGACGTCCCGCTGGCAATCACCGGCCCGGGCGAAGAGTCGGGCACCTACGACAGCTTCGTCGAGATCGTGCTGACCGACATTGCCGAGGCCCGCGGCCAGGAGCCTCAGACCAGGCCCGACTACCAGGCGTCGGGAGACGACAACGTGATCATTCAGGGGGTCGAGGGGTCGGAGACCTCGTTCGGATGGGTCGGATACGCCTTCTACGACGCGAACCGGGAAGAACTGAAGGCCTTCGAGGTGGCCGGCGAAGACGGCCGGTGCGTCGCCCCGAGCCCGGAGACCATCGCCGACAACACCTACCCGATTTCTCGTCCGCTGTTCATCTACGTCAACACCCAGAAGATGGCCGACAACCCGGCGCTCGAGGCGTTCGTCGAGTACTACGTCAGCGATGACGGTCTCGCCACCGCCTCCGAGGTCGGTTACGTGGAGCTGAACGACGAGGAGGCAGCGGCCACCGCCGAGGCTTTCGAGGCGGCGGGAGGCGGCGGGACGGCGTCTCCGGAGGCCTCGCCGGCGGACGCCGGCAGCCCGGCGGCGTAGGCAACCGGCCGGCGATTAGGGATTAGACGGAGGCCAGTTGGCTCAGCGTCTGGTGCACGGCGAGGACTTCACCCTGGCGTCGCTTCGGGGTGAGCCGAAGCGCATGCGCAGGGAAGCGTCGGTTCGGGCGCTTCTGTTCGCCACCGCCGCCCTGTCGGTGGTGGTCAGCGCCTTGATCGTCCTCACGCTGATCCGCGAGGCGTTCACCTTCGTCAGCCAGGTCGACCTGTCGGCGCTGTGGACCGAGGGCTGGTTTCCCCGCCGAGCGATGTACGACGTCAAGACGATCTTCGTCGGCAGCGTCCTGGTCACCGCAATCGCCATGCTGGTGGCGGCTCCGCTCGGCATGGGGGCCGCCGTGTACCTGTCGGAGTACGCGAAGCCCCGGGTGCGCCGGATCCTCAAGCCGGTCCTGGAGATTCTCGCCGGAATCCCCAGCGTCGTGCTCGGCTTCTTCGCGCTGACCTGGATCTCGCCGGAGATCGTGCAGCGCATCAACCCGGACGCCGCCCTGTTCAACCTGCTGGCCGCCGGCATCGGGGTCGGAATCCTGGTCACCCCGCTGGTCGCCTCGGTGGCCGAGGACGCCATGAAGGCGGTTCCCAGAGCGCTCCGTGAAGCCTCCTACGGCATGGGGGCCCGCAAGGTGACCACTTCGGTGCGGGTGGTCATTCCGGCGGCGGTGTCCGGTCTGGTAGCCGCCTTCATCATCGGAATCTCCCGGGCCATCGGCGAAACCATGGTGGTGGCGATCGCGGCCGGGGCGAGCGGCGGTTCGCTGTTCAGCCTGGACATCTTCGACCGGGGTCAGACGATGACCGCGGCCATGGCCTCGCTAGCCGGCGGCACCGATGCCGTGAAGGGCGCCGGGCTGACGTTCCAGAGCCTGTTCTTCGTGGGCATTCTGCTGTTCGTCCTGACACTGATGCTGAACCTGTTCGCCAGCCGATTCGTGCGCCGCGTGCGCCAGCGGTACTAAGGAGCCCCGGTGGCCGTCAACGTCAAGCCCCTGACCCGCTCGCCGGATCTGGTTCGGCGCCGACTGATGGGTCACAGGTTCGACGCGGCCGGGTTCCTGTTCCGGCTGATGCTCCTCGTCGCGCTGTTCGTCACGCTGGGCGTGCTGGTCGTCCTGCTCGTCGACGTCGTGTCCGGCGGCTGGGGTGTGCTGACCACCCGTTTGGGCGACTTCCTCTCGGGCAGGCTCGGGATCTCCGCTACCAGGTCGGGGATCAGCCAGGGGCTGAGAGGAACCTTCTTCATCGGGATGTTCGTAGTCCTGATCGCGTTCCCGCTCGGCGTCGGCGCCGCCATCTACCTGGAGGAGTACGCTCCTCACTCCCGGTTCAGCCGGTTCATCGACGTGAACATCCGGAACCTCGCCGGCGTGCCGTCCGTCGTCTACGGGCTGCTCGGGTTTGCGATCTTCGTAAAGGCCCTGCGGTTCCTCACCGGACCGGAGGCCAACGGTGCCACTGTCATTTCCGCCGGCCTGACCCTTAGCGTCCTGGTTCTGCCGATCGTGATCATTACCTCCGCCGAGGCGATCCGGGCGGTGCCGGGCAACCTGCGGGAGGCCGGCTTCGGGGTGGGGGCCACCCGCTGGGAGGTGGTGCGAGCCCACGTGCTGCCCTACGCCGGCCCCGGTATCCTTACAGGGACGGTCCTGGCACTGGCCCGAGCACTGGGCGAGGCGGCGCCGCTGATCCTGGTCGGGGCCACCACCGGCTTTTTGACCGAGGGCGACAGCTACAGCCTGGGGTCGCTTCGAGAGCGTTTCACCGCGATGCCGATCGTTATCTACACCTGGGCCGGGAGGCCGCAAGCCGGCTTCCGCAGCGCCACCGCAGCGGCGATCGTCGTGCTTTTGGTGGTGGTCCTGCTGGCGAACACCGTCGCCATCCTGCTGCGAAACAAGTACGAGAAGAGGAGATGAGCGACATGCCGCCGAAAGCACGGGTCCAGCCTGCAACCGACAGGGGCGCCGCTTCGCCGGCGCGTCCTCGAGTGGACATCAAGCGATCCACCTCCGACGTGCCGCTGACGCCCCCTGAGGACGTGCCGGTCTTCACGGTCGAGGATCTAAGCGTCTACTACGGGGCTTTCCGAGCGATCCGCAACGTGGACATGACCGTCTGCGAACGGCAGATCACCTCGTTCATCGGACCGTCGGGCTGCGGCAAGACCACCCTGCTGCGGTGCTTCAACCGCATGAACGACCTGGTGGAGATCGCCCGGGTAGAGGGCAAGATCCTGTTCCACGGCGTCGACCTGTACCACCCGGACGTCAACCCGGTCGAAGTCCGACGGCGCATCGGCATGGTGTTCCAAAAGCCGAACCCGTTCCCCAAGTCGATCTGGG
>DATABX010000398.1:0-2426 GCA_036259335.1 Actinomycetota bacterium | reverse complement strand
GTCCGGGTTGGCGGCGTGCGAGGGCACCACGTAGATGGGAATCGCGTGGGCCGACGCCAGGCCGGTCCCCTCCGGGCCCTTCATCGGGGCGCTGAAGGCGATGTCGTTCGCCACCTCGGGGTTGACCTTCTGCGCCGACCGGTAGGCCGAGATCGAGTTGAGGATGTACGACAGCTGCCCGGCGATCAGCCCCTGGTTGTTCGAGGCGGCGTTCCAACCGAAGACCTCGTCGGTCATCGCGCCCCGAAACAGCCGGGTCATCATCTCGACTGCAGCGACCGGCTCCGGCGAGTTCAGCGTGACGTTGGAGTCCTCGTCCTGCACGGATCCGCCGAACGACCAGATCAGCGCCCGGGCGGCCATGTTGGAGTCGATCTCGTTGGACATGCCCAGGCCCAGCGGGATGTCCTGGTCGGCCCGGATCCTCGTGCCGCCCTCCAGCAGCTCCTCCCAGGTGGTGGGGCCGTTCTCCATGTCGGCTTCCTCCCACAGGCTGCGGCGGAAGTTGCCCGGGTCGGGGGCCCAGCCGTGGCAGAAGCCCCAGAACTTCTCGGTCCGGGGGTTGTAGGTGCTGCGGGTGCACAGCGCCAGCTGGCTGCCGTGGCGGGACTCCGCCTCCCGGTTGAGGTCGGTCAGGTCCAGCAGGCTCGGCTCGAGCGACGAGGGCGGGAAGATGAACTCGATCAGGTCGTGGCCCTGCCCGGCGGCGATCTCGGAGCCGGCCCGGGCCGGGATCTCCGCCTGGTCGATGTGGTCGACCGTGACGTTGACGCCCACCTGCCGGCCCCAGTCCTGGGCGAACGGGTCGAACCAGGTGTCGTGCTTGGGAACGAAGTGGCTCCACTGGAGGATCCGCAGGTCCCCCGAGAGCCTGACGCTCGGTGTGATGGCGGGTGCGGTGCCGGTTCCGCCGCCCCCTCCACCTCCGTTGCCGCACCCGGTCGCAGTGGCGGCTGCCGCGAGTGCGGCCAGCCTCAGGAATTCCCGACGTGAAAGAGCTCGCCCCATTCGCAGCCTCCCCTTGCCTGAACGGATTCTTGCGGGCAGAAGGATACATTTTTCGGGCTTGCGGGCGGGCCGAATCCGAGCTTCAGGTCAGCAGGATGATCTGAGCCTTTGGGTCAGAAGACGCTGCCTCCGATGACGCCGGCCCAAAAGGCGATCACCACGGCGGCAAGTCGTCGAAATGGCTACACCGGATTTGTCGCCCACGCTGGGGTACCATCGCTTACGTGAACTCAACCATTGAAGTAAAAGGCCCTACGAA
This sequence comes from Actinomycetota bacterium, assembly GCA_036259335.1. Lineage (GTDB taxonomy): Bacteria > Actinomycetota > CADDZG01 > JAHWKV01 > JAHWKV01 > JAJCYE01. The sequence goes on along the minus strand of DATABX010000398.1, from coordinate 1,159 downwards.
GGTCCAGCTGAACATCGAGGTTCCCGTCGAGGAGCTGAAAACCTACCGGGACGACACCCTCAAGCGCCTGGCGAAGGAGATCAAGGTCCCCGGCTTTCGCAAGGGCAAGGTCCCTCCGCAGGTGATGGAGTCCCGGATCGGAAGGGAGAACGTCCGGCAGGAGATCCTGGCCGACGCCCTGCCCCAGCTCTACAACCAGGCGCTGCAGGAGCACGAGATCGCCCCGCTGAACCAGCCGGAGATCAACGTCACCAGCTACGACGAGAACGAGCCGCTGCAGGTCACGGCCACGGTCGACGTTCGCCCGAACCTCGAGCTGCCCGACTACAAGGGCATCGAGGTGCACTCGCCGTCGCCGGTCGCCGATCCGGAGGACGTGAACAACCAGCTTGAGCGGATCCGGGAGCGCAACGGGATCCTCGAGCCCATCGGCCGGCCCTCGAAGAAGGGCGACTTCGTCACCATCGACATGTTCGGCTTCCGCCACGGCGAGCCCCTGGAGGGGGCGCAGGTCGAGGACTTCGTCTACGAGATCGGCGCCGCCCGGTTCATGCCCAAGCTCGACGACGAGCTGGTGGGCAGGAAGGCCGGCGACATCGTGCAGTTCAACGCACCGATGCCCCGGGGGTTCGGTCCGGACACCGAGGAGGGCACGATCAAGGTGGTCGTCAAGGAGGTGCAGACCAAGCGCCTGCCCGAGGTGAACGACGACTTCGCCAAGGCGGCCTCGGAGTTCGACACCCTGGAGGAGTTGAAAGCCGACATCGCCGCCCGGATCAACAAGCACAAGAAGAAGGACGCCGATGCGGCGGTGCGCAACCTGATCCTCGAGGACCTGCTGAACCGCACCGAGGTTCCGCTCCCCGAGTCGATGGTCCAAAAGGAGACCGAGATCCGCCTGGCCCGGTTCATCCAGGACCTGGAGCGGAGCGGAATCGAGATCGACGAGTACCTCGAGGCCCAGAAGATGACCCGCGAGGAGCTCATCGAGAACTACCGCAAGGGGGCCGAGACCGCGGTGTCGGCCGACCTCATTCTGGAGGCGGTGGCCAAGGCCGAGGGCATGGAGGTCGGCCCGGAAGAGCTGCAGGAAGAGATCGAGATCATGGCCGACCAGATGAAGACCGACGTCGAGACGCTGGCGGACAATATTGCCAAC
>DATABX010000397.1:0-2218 GCA_036259335.1 Actinomycetota bacterium | reverse complement strand
GGTCCCGGTGACGCACACCGCGTCGCCTACCCGGGCGTTGCCGCGCTCGACGTACAGCCGCCCGGCCGGGTTCCCCAGCAGGGCCACCGAGATGACGATCTGGTCGCTGCGGGAAAGGTCGCCGCCGACCACGGCCATGTCGAACTCCCTGCAGCACTCCTGCATTCCCCGGTACAGATTCTCTATCCACTCCACGTCCAGCCCCGGTGCCACGCCCAGGCCGATCAACGCCCGCCGGGGAACCCCGCCCATCGCGGCGACGTCGCTGACGTTCACCGCAATCGACTTGTAACCCAGGTCCTCGGGCCCGGTGAAGGAGGTGTCGAAGTGGACGCCCTCGACCAGCAGGTCGGTGGTGAACAGGATCGTGCCGGAGGGCGCCCGGAGGACGGCCGCGTCGTCGCCCACCCAGACCTCGCCGTCGCCGGGCTCGCCGACGATCGACCGGAGGCGATCGATGAGGCCGAACTCCCCTACCCGCGACAGATCCATCCTCCGAGATTAAACCCTCGGCATAGGGCGCGCCGCTGCCGGACTAACCCGCTGAGAGCGAGAGCGCCTTCCGCAGCTTGCTGAGCTCGGCCTGCAGCTCCGAGGGGACCCGCTCGCCCAGCTTGGCGTAGTGCTCCTCGATCGATTCGGCCTCCGCCAGCCAGTCCTGCTTGTTCACCGACAGCAGGTACGACAGGTCCTCGGGGCTCACGTCGAGGCCCTCGGTGTTGAGGCTGCCCTCCGCCGGCACCCGCCCGAGCGGGGTGTCGACTGCGCCGGCGTTGCCGGCGACCCTCTCGCACACCCAGGCGATGACCCGGCTGTTCTCGCCGAACCCGGGCCACAGGAACTTGCCGTTGGAGTCCTTGCGGAACCAGTTGACGAAGTACATCTTCGGCAGGGCATCCGGGTTGGACTTGCCGCCGATCGACAGCCAGTGCGCCAGGTAGTCGGCCATGTTGTAGCCACAGAACGGCAGCATGGCGAACGGGTCGCGGCGCACGTTGCCCACCGCGCCGGCCTGGGCGGCGGTGGTCTCGGAGGCCATGATCGAACCGAGGAACACGCCGTGGCTCCAGTCGAACGCCTCGGTCACCAGCGGGACCGTGGTCGCCCGCCGGCCGCCGAACAGCATCGCCGAGATCGGCACGCCCTTGGGGTCCTGCCACTCTGGTGCGATCACCGGGCACTGCGCCGCCGGGGCGGTGAACCGGGCGTTGGGGTGGGCGGACGGGGTGCCGCTCTCCGGGGTCCAGGGCTGCCGCTTCCAGTCGGTCAGGTGAGCCGGCTTTTCTTTGGTCATGCCCTCCCACCACACGTCGCCGTCGTCGGTCAGCGCGGTGTTGGTGAACAGCGAGTTGCTGTCGAGGGTCCGCATGGCGTTGTAGTTGGTGTCGTCCGACGTGCCGGGGGCGACGCCGAAGAACCCGGCCTCCGGGTTGATGGCGTAGAGCCGGCCGTCGTCGCCGAACTTCATCCAGCAGATGTCGTCGCCCAGGGTCTCGACCTTCCAGCCGGGCAGGGTCGGCACGAGCATGGCGAGGTTGGTCTTGCCGCAGGCCGACGGGAAGGCGCCGGTCACGTAGTCGACCTTGCCTTCGGGCGAGGTGACCTTGACGATCAGCATGTGCTCGGCCAGCCAGCCGTCCTCGCGGGCCATGATCGAGGCGATCCTGAGGGCAAAGCACTTCTTACCCAGAAGCGCGTTGCCGCCGTAGCCCGAACCGTAGGACCAGATCTCCTTGGTCTCCGGGAAGTGGACGATGTACTTCTTCTCCGGGTTGCACGGCCAGGTCGAGTCCTGCTGGCCGGGCTCGAGCGGAGCGCCCAGCGAGTGCAGGCAGGGGACGAACTCGCCGTCGTCGCCCAGCACGTCCAGCGCCTTGGCACCCATCCGGGTCATGATCCGCATGCTGACCGCAACGTAGGCCGAGTCGGTCAGCTCCACGCCGATGTGGGCGATCGGGGAGCCCAAGGGACCCATCGAGAACGGTACGACGTACATGGTCCGGCCCTTCATCGAGCCTTTGTACAGGCCGCGCATGGTCTCGCGCATCTCGTCGGGGGCGGTCCAGTTGTTGGTGGGGCCGGCCTCGTCGGCGTTCTTCCAGCAGATGAAGGTCCGGTCCTCGACCCGGGCGACGTCGCGCGCGTCGAGGACCGCACATTCATCTGCTCCCAGACCCAGGCCCAGGCCGGCCCCACGAACAACTGGCGCGACCCCGCC
>DATABX010000396.1:0-8806 GCA_036259335.1 Actinomycetota bacterium | reverse complement strand
CTACGTCCTATGGCTGCGCCCCGAGTACACGGAGACCTCATACCGCCGGCGTTTCTGCAGCTTGCGGGGCACCCGCTGCGCTGGCGGCTGTTGAGCGATCTGGCCCGCAGCGACCGCACGGTGCACGAGTTGACCGGCCTGGTGGGGGAGCCTCAGAACCTCGTCTCCTATCACCTCGGCAAGCTCCGCGACGCCGGCCTGGTTTCGGCCCGCCGGAGCTCGGCCGACCGCCGTGACGCCTACTACACCGTGGCCCTCGCACGCTTCGGCGAGATGCTGGCGGCTGCCGGCAAGGCCCTGCATCCCGGGCTCCACCTGACGCCGGAGCCGCAGACGACCGCCACGCCGGGGGTCGTGGCCGCGCGGGTCTTGTTCTTGTGCACCGGCAACAGCGCCCGCTCCCAGATGGCCGAGGCTCTGGCCCGGGTCCGCTCCGGGGGGCTGGTCGAGGCGTACAGCGCCGGTAGCCACCCCAAGCCCCTGCACCCCAACGCGGTGCGGGTGATGCGGGACGAGCACGGTATCGACCTGGCCGATCACCGCCCGAAGCACCTGAGCGCCTTCGTCGAGCACCGTTTCGATCGCGTGATCAGCCTGTGCGATCGTGTTCGCGAGGTGTGCCCGGAGTTCCCCGGTCGCCCCGAGACCGCTCACTGGAGCATCGCCGACCCCGCCGCCGGGCAGGCCGACGGCGACGACGAGGCGAGCTACCCGGCCTTCCAACGGACGGCCGACGAGCTGGAGACCCGCATCCGGTTTCTGCTCGCCGCCCTCGGTGTCCCTGCGACCCCCGTACCGACGACAACCCAGGAGGAGCCATGACGGAACCGAACGAGATGGTGAATGTCCGCTACATGGTCGACGACGTGGACGCCGCGATCGACTTCTACACCGAGCATCTCGGCTTCGAGGTGCGCACCAGCGCAGCCCCCGCCTTCGCCGACGTCACCCGCGGCAACCTCCGCCTGCTGCTCAGCGGGCCGGCCAGCTCGGCGGGACGGCCGATGCCCGACGGCGCCAAGCCCGGGCCCGGCGGCTGGAACCGCATCCACCTGATCGTCGGCGACATCGCCAGCGAGGTGGCTCGGCTACGCGACGCCGGCCTGAGCTTCCGCAACGACATCGTCACCGGCCCCGGCGGTTCTCAGATCCTGCTGGAGGACCCCTCGCACAACGTCGTCGAGCTGTTCCAGCCCGCCGGCGCCTGACCCCGCGTGCCGGAACCGGACCCAGCGCCCTCCGGCGCCGGCGGGGATGACGTCCGGCAACGACTGGGTGAGCTGACCCGGATGTTCCTACGCCTCGGGGTAACCGCCTTCGGCGGGCCGGCGGCCCACATCGCCATGATGCACGAAGAGGTGGTGCGCCGCCGAGGCTGGGTTTCCGACGAGCGGTTCGTGGACCTGGTGGGCGCGACCAATCTGATCCCGGGACCGAACAGCACCGAGCTGGCCATCCACCTCGGTTGGGACAGGGCCCGGGGTCGGGGCCTGATCGTGGCCGGGTTGTGCTTCATCGCTCCTGCCGCGCTGATCGTCGGCGCCCTCGCCTGGGTTTACGTTGCATACGGACATACCCCTGCGTTCGAGGGGGTCCTCTACGGGATCAAGCCGGTCGTGATCGCCATCGTCGCCCATGCCATGGTCAAGCTGATTCCCACCGTCGCCAAGACGGTGCTCCTGGGCGGAATCGGCGCCGGCGCCCTCGGTGCGTACCTGCTCGGCGGAAACGAGCTGCTCGTGCTCGCCGCCGGTGGTCTCCTCGGTGCCTCACCAGTCCTGTGGGGCCTCGTGGGGCCGCGGCTGTCGATGTGGCTGCCGGTCTGGGCAGTGGCTCCCGCCGCGGGCGACGTCGAGCTCGGCCGCCTGTTCGTTGTGTTCCTCCGCATCGGCGCGGTGCTCTACGGCAGCGGCTACGTGCTCCTGGCGTTCCTGCGGGGGGAACTGGTCGAACGTCTCGGCTGGATCACCGGCGACCAGCTGCTGGACGCCATCTCGATCGGCCAGGTCACTCCCGGACCGGTGTTCACAACTGCCACCTTCGTCGGCTACCTCGTCGCCGGCGGCTGGGGTGCGGTGCTTGCGACCGTCGGGATCTTCCTGCCCTCTTTCGTATTCGTCGCCCTGCTCACCCGCCTCGTCGGCTGGATGCGGGCCTCACCGACCTTCGGGGCGGCGCTCGACGGGATCAACGCGGCCGCCATCGGTCTCATGGCCGGGGTCGGTGCCCAACTTGCCGGCGACGCGCTGGTCGATCTCCTTACGATCGTGATCTTCGCTGCCGCCGGACTGGCCCTGTGGCGGACCCGGCTCAACTCGGCCTGGCTCATCGCCGGGGGCGCCGGCGTGGGGATCCTGCACACCCTCGCAACCTGACTTCATCGCCAAAGTGGCTCCGGCGCCGAGGGCTGGGCCTTGCCGGCAAGGCCCATCCCTCGGTTTGGTCTACGTCTATTTGCGCAGCACGTGCAGCTGGAAGAACCCGGCGTCGACGTCCAGGGTCTCCACCGAGCCGAAGCCTGCCGCCTTCCCGAGCTCCCGCACGACGGGGGCGCGCAGCACGGTTCCCAGAGCGGCCGACGGGCGCTCGGAACGCGCCGCCGGCAGGCAGTGGGTGATGCTCCAGCCGTACATCATCCGCTCGAGCTCGTCGCCCGGGGCGGTGAACTCGTCGGCGACCTTCTCGTCGGCGACCAGGACCAGCCCGCCGTCGGCCAGCACGGCGGCCGCCGCCTGCAGCACCTCCACCGGGTTGGCCATGTCGTGCAGCGCCTCGAGGATCGTGACCAGGTCGAAAGGCCCCTCCTCGGCCATCGCCGCCGCGTTTGCCAGCTCGAAGCGCACCCCCACGCCGGCTTGCTCGGCGTTGCGCCGGGCGGTCTCGATGCTGGCCGGGTCGGCATCCCAGCCGATCACGTTCGCGCCGGGGATCTGGGCCGCCATGGCGATCGACGCCCAGCCGACGCCGCAGCCCAGGTCGGCGATCGCGCCGCCCGAGGTGAGGCGGTCGAGCAGACCGTCGATGGAGCCGATCCACAAGGAAACCAGATCGTGTACGAAGGCCGGCCGGTTGATCGCCCCCTGGCCCTCCATCAGGTGCGGTCCGTAGTCGGCGAAGCTGACGCCCTCGCCGCTGCGGTAGGCAGCCGCGACCTTGTCCAGCGCTCCGCCGATCCCGGCGACGATGTCCGCCAGGGGCGACACGTGCCGGGGGTCCTCGGCCGCGGTGAAGACCGCGATGGCGTGCTCATCCAGCCGGTAGCGCCGATCGTCCGGGGCGGCCCCGGTGTCGTCGACCAAAACAAAGCCCGCCACCGCCTGCTGCTCCAGCCATTCCCGGGCGTACCGGGCGTCCACGCCCGCCGCCTGACCCAGCTCCGGCGCCGTTCGCGGTGCCTCGGCGAGGGCCTGGTACAACCCGAGACGCCGGCCCAGGTGGATCGAGAAGATCTCGAGCGCACCGGTCGCCGCGGTGACCAGCTTGTCCTCCAGGCCAACCGTCACGGCAGGTTCAACCACAGTCATTGCATCCTCCTTTGTAAAGCCCTGCTCCTAGTGTCCTGATTGCTCCACCTCGTCCCAGAACTGTGAAACCCGGGAGTTGAACCAGTCGGGAATCTCCTGGAACGGCTGGTGGGCCTGCTTCGGCACCACCTCGAACCCGGCACCGGGGATCCGCTCGGCGACCCTTCTTCCCAGCTCCGGCCGGGTCGCAATGTCGACCTCGCCCGCCAGGACCAGCGTCGGCGCCGCGATGCGGTGCAACCGGTCTAGGGTGTCGTGCGAGTAGAACGCTTCGAGCTGCGCCAGGAAGGCCTCGGTGGACTGAGCGTACGGGAAGGCGAGGACCTCGTCGATGAAGCGGTCCACCGTGCCATCGGCGTGGGCGGCCGGCGTATAGACCCACAGATAGAAGGCCTCCAGCGCCTCCCGCTCGCCCGGCGCCCCGGTGAGCATCCACCGCCAGAACCCCATCATCGTCCGGCCGTAGGCGTCCAGGCGACCGTAGGTGCTGTCGAGGACCAGGCTGCGGACCAGATCGGGGTGGTGCAGGGCCAGCTCCTGGGCGATGAGACTGCCCCCCGAGAACCCCATGACGTGCGCCCGCTCCACCCCCAGCTCCCGGAGGACGGCGGCGGCGTCGTGGGCCATGAGCTCCACCGACAGCGGACCTTCCGGCAGACCGGTACGGCCGGCGCCGCGATTGTCGATTGCGGTGAGCCGGTAGTTCCGGGCAAGACCGGACAGCTGGAGGTTCCACGCCTCCACCGAGTCTCCCAGACCGGCGAGAAGCAGCACATCCGGTCCCCGTCCTCGACGCTCCACCCATATCCGAATCCCGTTGACCGAGACGAAGCCGGCTCCGTCGGTAGCTTCCCCACGCCGCGGCGGTGCCGGCAGCTGGGTCGTCGTTGCACTTGTCATCTTCCTCTCCTTTCGATCCGTGCGTTTTGTGACTTCAGTCGCTTTGATGGTCGGGCCGCCGGCTACGCGGCCTCGCCGGACAACAGCTGCGCCACGCTGTCGGGAGAGAAGAACTCCTCAACCGACACCGTCCCGGCAAAGACCCCGAAGAACCGGCTCACGTCCCGCGGGCGTCCTGCGAGCGCCTGGAGAAGGGCAACAGTCTCCGGTGCCGGGGGCCGGTCCATCACGGCGGTGTCGGCGGTCCAGTGGTACCTGGCCATCTCGGCCCAGTCCCGGCGCCGGCGGTACTCCTGTCCTGCCTGGTCCCAGGAGACCTTGCCGGTCAGGTGGTCATCCAGCGCCTCCGCAAGAAACACCGAGTCGCGAAGCGCCGCCGAGATGCCCTGAGCGGTGATCGGGTCCCGGTGGCAGCCGGCGTCCCCGACCAGGGCCCAGCCGGCCCCGAACGGCTCGCGGAAGAACGCATCCAGCTCCGGGGTGCCCCGGAAGTGCTCCACCCGCCGGCCGGCCCGCAGCTTCTCGGCCAGTCCGGGAACGCCTTGTGCCGCCGCCAGAAACGAGCCTTCGACGTCGCTCCTCACCGCCTTGAAGTCGGCACTCGGCGCTTGGAGGCCCACCATGGTGAGGCCGTCGTTGGTCGGGAAGAACGAGAGGGTCCGCCGGTCCAGCAGGTAGAGCCGACCTTCGTCCCGCTCCAGGTCCAGGTCGGACCAGTAGGAGTAGAAGCAGCAGCTCCGGGCCGGGATCGTCTCGTATGCCCCGGCCCCCACCGCCCGGGCGACCGAAGAGTGCTTGCCGTCGGCTCCGACGACAAGCCTGGCCCGCTCGATCAGCTGCCGTCCGTCGACCGACCTCGCCCTGATGCCCTTCACCGTCGAGCCGCTGGTGACAACGTCGAGGAAGGCGAAGTGCTCCCGAAGCTCGGCTCCCGCCCGGCGGGCGGCCTCCACGAGAACCGTGTCGAGCCTGGTGCGGCGGACGCACAGGGTCTCGCTGATCGAACCCGCCGGCACCGGGCTGCCCGCCAGGGTCACCGGTCCGGCCTGGAGACGGAACCGGGTGATCGGGGGCGCCCCGGTCGCCTTCACTGCGTCCAGCAGTCCCAGCTCGGCAAGTACCTTCAACCCGGAAAGCTGTATCACGTGGGTGGACAGGGTGTCCGACGGGAACCAGTTGCGGTCCACCAGCAGGACCCGGTAGCCCTTCCTTGCCAGCTGCAGGGCGGTTGCCGAGCCGGCGACCCGAGCGCCGACAACGATCACGTCCCAACTTCCGCCGGCGGTTCCTCCCGGCGGGGCGAGCGCTACTTGCTTGCTCATCTCATCTCCCTTTCTGTGCCGTCGACAACGGGTTGCTGCGATGGCTTGAAACTAGGGCCGCCCAGGTCGACAAGCTTGGAGAGCGCATGGAGATTCCCTGGAGAAACGCCGAACCGGCCACTAGGATTTGTCGGGCACCTGCCGGGGACCTGGAATGGTCTATACGTTCGAAGATTTCGAGCTGGACACCGAGCTCTACGAGCTCAGGCGAAACGGCGACCGCGTCCCGGTCGAACCCCAGGTCTTCGACGTGGTCCATTACCTCGTGCGCAACCGGAACCGCGTCGTGTCCAAGCAGGAGCTCTTCGAGAACGTCTGGAACACCCGGTTCGTCACCGAGTCGGCTCTCACCTCCCGGATCAAGGCGGCCCGGCGGGCGTTGGGAGATGCCGGCCGTGAGCAGAGGTTGATCGGAACCGTCCACGGCCGCGGCTACCGCTTCCTGGGGCTGGTGGAGGAAACCGGAACTCCGCCGGCGGGGCGGCGGGCGGCACCGGAAGCGCGGACCGAACCGTCCGCCACCGGACCGATGGTCGGGAGAAAAGCAGAGCTCGAGCACCTGCTCGCTCTTCAGGCCGAAGCCCTGGCCGGGAGGGGACGGGCGGTAGCGGTTCTCGGGGAAGCGGGCATCGGCAAGACCACCACCATCCAGGCCTTCGTGGAGCAGGCTCGCAGCCGTCACGGCGTCCTCGTCGCGACCGGACGGTGCCTGGAGCACCAGGGCCCGAGCGAACCCTACATGCCGCTGCTCAACGCCCTCGACGAGCTGTGCCGGGCGGGGCGATCACAGCTGGTGGGGACGGTTTCGCGCTTCGCGCCCAACTGGCTCCTCGAGATGCCGTGGTTGGTCGACGACGACGAGTTGGGAAAGCTGGCCGCCCGTACGGTCGGCAACACCCGAGCCCGGATGCTGCGCGAGTTCGTCGAGGTGGTCCGGGCGGTGTCGCAGCTGCACCCGTTTCTGCTGGTCGTCGAGGACCTTCAGTGGAGCGACCCTTCCACACTCGACGCCCTGAACGCCCTGGTGCGCAGCGGCCCGGCCGCACGGCTTCTGGTCGTCTGCTCGTGCCGGACGGCCGGGGGCGACGCTGAGGACAACCCTGCGGAGGCGCTACTGCAGGAGCTGGAGCTTCGGAGTCTGTGCGACGTGTTGACGCTGCAGCCGCTGAGCGCCGAGGAGGTGAACCAGTTCCTTGCGCTCCGCCTGGGCGAGACTCGCCTTGAAGAGGGGGCGTCCCGGGTGCTCCTCCAGCGCTCGGATGGCAACCCGCTGTTCCTGCAGATGCTCGTCGACGACTACCTGGGCCCCGAGGGGACCGGTGATCGTGGCGGGCTTGCCGGTCCGGCCGGTCCCGCAGGCCGGATTCCGCAAACGCTAAAGCGCCTGGTCGGCCGGAGGCTGGCCGGGATGGATCGGCGCAAACGCGGTGTCCTGGACGGTGCGGCGGTCGCCGGCGTCGAGGTCAGCCCCGGTTTGCTGGCCCGGGCGCTGGAGGAAACCGAAGAGGAGGTGGAAGCCGTCTGCCGGGAGCTCGCCGAAACAAGCCAGCTGCTGCGCCGCAACCAGCCGGGTAACGGCTCGCCGGCAGGCGCCGATTTCGCCTTCGCCCACGCCGTTTACCAGGAGGTGGTCTACGACCAGCTCCCCTCGGCACGGCGCAGGCGACTGCACGGCGCAGTGGGCTCGGCCCTGGTCGCGTCGTACGGCAGCCGGGCACCCGAACGGGCAGGTGAGCTGGCCTATCACTTCACGCGGGCGGGCGACGACCGGCAGGCCGTCGACTACCTGCGGATAGCGGCGGGCCAGGCCCTCCGCCGCTACGCGTACCGGGAGGCGGAGGGCCTGCTTCGGAGCGCTCTGGAGCTCCTCCCGGGGATGGACCGGGCGGAGCGGCCGGAGGCGGAGGCGGGGCTGCGGGACATGCTCGCACTGGCGCTGATCATGCTGCACGGGTGGGCCCATCCGGAGGCCGAGTCTCTTTTGAACGAGGCTCTGGAGCTGGCCGAAGCGATCGGCAGCCCCGACCTCCAATCCCTGCTTCTTTACCACCTGGCGGCGGTGTACGAGAACCGGGGCGAGCACGAAAAGTCGAAACAGGTGCTTGAGAAGCGGCTTCGGCTTCTGCCGGCGTTCACCGACCCGACCTCGCTGTTGGAGTCACACGAGCTTCTCGCGTGCTCCCTGTTTCACAAAGGGGAGTTCGAGAAGTCGCTGGCCCACGCCGACGAAGGCTCGCAACTGTACGACCCGCAGCTTCACCTCGGTCTGACCGCCGCCACGCTCGGAGAGAACCTGGGCGTCTGCTGCCAGAGCTGGGCGGCCCTCGACCTGTGGTACCTCGGAGATCCGGACCGGGCCCGGCAGCGGATGGCTGCTGCCCTGAACCTCGCGGAGGGTCCGGAGCACCGGTACTGCCTGGGGCTGACCGAGCAGCGTGCGGCAATTCTTCACCAGCTGCTGGGCGAACCGCAGGTTGTGCTCGATCGAGCTTCCCGGACGATCGAACTCGGCGCACAGCAGGGCCACGAGGTCGCGGTGGCCACCGGTCACATCCTGAGCGGCTGGGCCCGAGCGGCGCTGGGCGAACCGGCGGAGGGCGTCGCCGAGCTCCGTTCGGGACTGGAGTCGTACCAGGCGGCGGGAAGCCGGATCGGCCTGCCGTATTTCCTCGGGCTTCTGGCCGAGGCTTTGCTCACTGCCGGTTCGGCGTCGGGGGCCCTGGCCGCTGCGGAGCAGGCGTTGGCTATCGTCGGCGACCGGGGATACAGCCACGAGTCCGAGCTGCTCCGCCTGCGGGCTCTCGCCCTACTGCGCCTGGGCCGGAACGAGGCGGCTGAGGCCGACCTGCGCCGGGCTGTCGAGGTGGCCCGGGGTCAGAGGGCGTCCTCCCTCGAGCGCAGAGTCACCGAGACCATGTTTGAGCAGGACATCGCCGGCAACGATGTTCGCCCGGCAAGAACCTGACACGGGCTGGAAATCGGCCATCGGCACGGGAGGGGGCCGGCCGTCGGGGGGCCACTGGGATTCGGGCGCCGTTTTCCGGGTTTCCCGCCGGGTAG
>DATABX010000395.1:0-2691 GCA_036259335.1 Actinomycetota bacterium | reverse complement strand
CGGCCTGATCGTCGACGTCGGCCTGCGCGGTTTCCTTCCCGCCTCCCTGGTGGAGCTTCGCCGGGTGCGCGACCTGCAGCAGTTCGTCGGCAAGGAGCTCGAGTGCAAGATCATCGAGCTGGACAAGAACCGCAACAACGTTGTCCTGTCCCGCCGGGCCTATCTGGAGGAAGCGCATTTCGAGCAGCGCAAGGACTTCCTCGCCAACCTCAAGGTCGGCGAACGCCGGACGGGAACCGTTTCGTCGGTCGTCAACTTCGGGGCCTTCGTGGACCTGGGCGGCGTGGACGGCCTGGTGCACGTGTCCGAGCTCTCGTGGCGCCACGTCGACCACCCCTCGGAGGTCGTGCAGGTCGGCCAGGAGATCGAAGTCGAGGTGCTTTCGGTCGAGCCGGACCGCGACCGGGTCTCGCTGTCGCTCAAGAACACCCAGGAGGATCCGTGGCAGGCGTTCGCCCGGGCGCACGGCACCGGGGACTTCGTCGCCGGCACCATCACCAAGCTGGTCCCGTTTGGGGCGTTCATCAAGGTGGCCGACGGTATCGAGGGCCTGGCGCACATCTCGGAGCTCTCCGAGCAGCACATCGAGCTTCCGGAACAGGTCGTCCAGCTGGGCCAGGAGGTCCAGGTGCGGGTCATCGACGTGGACCTGGACCGGCGGCGGATCAGCCTCTCGCTGAAGCAGGGTGCGGGAGGGCAGGCGCCTCCGGCGCCCGCGCCCGCAGCGGAGGCCGCACCGGCCGCTACCCCGGACTTCGAGCTGGAGCCCGCCGCCGAGGTGGACTCCGGGTTCGAGCTTGAATCCGAGCCGGCGGCAGCGGCGGCACCGGAAGCTCCCCGAGAGCCGGAGACGCCCGCCGCACCCCAGCCAGCAGCGTCCTCTTCAACCCCGGCCATGGACGGCGAGATGCTGGAATCCGCCCCCGACAGCTTCGAGGAGTCCCTCGAGTCGATCGTCGAGGGCATGAAGCGGGACCGCGCCTAACCCCTCCTAGGTGCCCGTTATCGGACTGACCGGGGGCATCGCCTCCGGGAAGTCGACCGTCGCCGACCTCCTCCGGCGCAAGGGTGCCGTGGTGATCGACGCGGACGCCGTCGCGCACGAGGTCGTGGAACCTGGGCAACCGGCGCTGGAGGAGATCCGGCAACGCTTCGGCGACCAGATGCTTCGGGAGGACGGGTCGCTCGACCGGGCGGCTCTCGGCCGCACGATCTTCCTCGACGAACAGGCCCGTGAGGGCCTGAACGAGATCATGCACCCCCGGATCTTCGAGTCCATCCAGCGCAAGCTGCGCGGCCTCAACCCGGACCGGATCGTGGTGTACGAGGCGGCCCTGCTGGTCGAGACCTACGAGGAGTCGCTCGACTGGCTGGAGATCGACGCGGTGGTGGTCGTCGACTGTCCGGTGGAGCTGCAACTGGAGCGGCTCGTCACCCAGCGGGGGATGAGCCGGGTGGGGGCCGAGCTGCGCATCGCGGCGCAGGGCCACCGGGGGGAGCGGCTCGACCGGGCCAACTACGTGCTGGACAACTCCGGGTCGCTGGAATCGCTGCGCCGCCAGGTCGACCGGATGTGGCTCCTGCTACAGAACCGGGACCCGGACCGGCCCTTGCTGTCCTCCTCCTAGCGACGTAGCGTTCGGGCATGGGTCCGACGCCAAGCGGGACCAGGGTCTGGCGGTGGGGGCGCTGGGAGGCGTCGCCGGTTTCTTTTCCTCCGGTCGGCGAGCCGCCGGAGCTCAAGTTCCTCGAGTTCAACATGTACGGGAGCTTCGGGAACAAGGGCGACATCATCGGCGTGGTCAACGCGGTCCGCGACACCGTCCTCAAGGACCGGCCGGACATCATGATGTTCAACGAGGTGTGCCTCGGCCAGGCGGACCGGCTCTGGGACGAGCTCAACCGGCGGGGCTTTCCGACCAGCGCCTGCTACGGCGCGACCACCGGTAGGAGCAACTGCACCGGCGCGGAGGGGTCGCAGTGGTACGGGAATGCGGTCTACTGCCGGGCAACCGGGCTCGGGGAGCCCGAGATGGTGCCCCTGCCCAACCCTCCGAAGAAGGCCGAGCAGCGGGCGATGATCAGCATGGTGGCCGATGTCTACGGGGTTCCGGTCTCGGTGTCGGCGGTCCACCTGGTGCCCCGGGGGAGCAACGAGTACTACAACCGCCTCCAGGTCGCCGAGGTGATCCGGCTGCAGAGCGAGAGGGCGGCGGCGGGGGGCGCGGTGGTCTTCGGCGGAGACTTGAACGCCCGGCCGGAGGAGTTGCGGGAGCTGGGGCTGCCGGGGTCGTTGTTCCAGGACGTCGACCACGCCCGCAACGCGCCGACCTTCGGGCGGAAGAAGATCGACTACATCTTCCTGGACCGCAGGTTCTTCTCGAACCTGTCCGGGGTGGTGACCCGGTCGAAGTTCTCCGACCACCGGCCGCTCAAAGGAAGGGCTACCCTGAGGGTCGAGGTCGGAGGCTGAGAGCACTGCGAGCGGCCGGAATTTCCCAGGATTCTTGGTTCACCCGCCCGTATCAGGGCCGAAATTGTCACCCCTGCTGAGTAGCATTTCGGATTATGGATGCGGGGGCACTCCTGGAATGTCCGGCCGACGAGCTGGCCGAAGCGCTGACCCGGTTCGAAGCCGGACGCTGTGCGGTGCACCAGGCCGAGCTCGACCTGATCCACACCTTCGACGAG
>DATABX010000394.1:0-8855 GCA_036259335.1 Actinomycetota bacterium | reverse complement strand
GTCAACCGCGGGCTGGAGCCGACTTCACCAGCGGATCCGGGGCGGTCAGCGGTGGTGGTACTCCTGCGGAATCCCGCGCGCAGTATCGGGAGCCTGCAAGGGGCAGCCGGCCGCAGGCTCCGCTCGGCGAGTTGCGGAAGCCGCGCGGAAAGCCCTACGAGCGACCCGCCGGCGCCCCCCAGTCGGAGCGCCCCCAAGGAAAGCCCTACGAGGGCAAGGATTCCGAGCGATCGGCCCGGAAGCCTTCCGGACGCCCTGCTCCTGACCGGTTGGGGCACGGGAGAAGGAACGACGACGGGGGCCGGAGCAGGCCGGCCGCCACCGGCAGGCCGTACGAAGGCCGCTCCGCCGCCGCCGGTTCGGACCGCCCCGATGCACGAAAGCCGTCCGCAGGCCGTCAGTCCTACCGTCAGGGCCCTTCGGGCAGCCGGCCCCCATCCGAGCGTCGCCCCCGCCCGGCGTCCGACCGTTCTGCAGGCAGGCCTCCTCGCACGCCAGGTCCGGCGCCTTCCGGCCGCCCCCCCTCCGCCGGCCGCCCCGCCTCCGGCCGTCCCGCCTCGGACCGTCCGGCGCGAGCCGCCGATCCGGGGGCGCCAACGGGGAAAAAGTTAGACACCAAGCGCCCTCGGGACACCCGGGTGGCACCGCCCAAAGGCGAGCCGAAGCGGCGGTTGAGCGCCGAGGAGTCGTTCGGGCTCCCGAAGACGTGGATCACCGAGATCCAGGACACGGCGCGCGCGGGCACCGCTGCGCAGGTCGCCGAGGCGGTGTCCAAGGCACTCGAGCACTTCGCCGAGGAGGAGTTCGAAGAAGCGGCGGGGCTCGCCGAGGAGGCCAAGCGCAACGCACCCCGGTCGCCGCAGGTTTCGGAGCTCCTCGGCCTGGCGCTGTACCACAGCGGCCGGTGGAAGGAGGCCTTGAGCGAGCTCCTGGCCTTCCGCCGGTTGACCTCGTCGGTCGAGCACAACCACGTGATCGCCGACCTCTACCGGGCCCTCGGGCGGCCGGACCGTGCGCTGGAGACGACCGCCGAGGTGTCGCCGGCCGACGTCTCGCCGGAGATCTGGGTCGAGACGATGATCGTTGCCGCCGGGGCACTTGCCGACCAGGGTGAAGTGAACCGGGCGATCACCATGCTGGCACGGGCCGACCCGGGCAACGCCCCCGTCGAGCCCTACTTCCTGCGCCACTGGTACGTGCGGGCCGACCTTCTGGAGAAGGCCGGCCGCCGGGCGGAGGCACGCAACGTCTGGCGGCGGATCGTCGCGGAGGATCCCGACTTCTTCGACGCCGAGGAGCGCCTGGCCGCCCTCTGACCCGGCAGGCTGCCGCCCTTTCCGAGCACCTGCACAAAGGAGCGACCGGCAGCCCTACCGTTGTCCGGAGCGTCGCTGGAGGTAGCGCAGGATCCCCATGGCGTTCAAGGTGTAGGAGCAGCTGTACTCGAACTTGGCCAGCATCTCGGGTGCCAGGTCCGGGTAGAACTCCTCGCGGCGGCGCTCGAAGTCGAGGACCATTTCCTCCAGGCCGCCCCCGGCGGCAACCACCTTCTCCGCCGCCTCCACCCACTGGCGGTAGCGCCCGGGTGCCTCCTCGAAGATCTGGTCGACGTCCGGCGCCGCGCCGTAGTGGGTGGGAAACACCCGGGTGGGCCGGAGAGCCCTCAGCCGCGCCGCGGTGGCGATCGTCAGCTCGAGGTCGAACTCCGGCGGGGGAGCCGCCGGCCGGACCAGTCCCACGTCGGGAACCCGAACGCCGAGGGCGTCTCCCAGGAACAAGTCCCCCGAGCCCGAGTCGAACAGCGCCATGTGGTGCTTGGCGTGGCCTGGAGCGTAGACCGCCTCCAGCACCCGGCCGCCTCCCAGGTCCACCGCTGGGCCGTCGCCGGAAACAGCCACGATCCGATCCGGCGGGATCGGCAGCATCTGCCCCCACAACTGCTCCATGTTCGGGTAGATCCGGGACGCCGACGCCCACAGCGCCGACGGGTCGGCCAGGTGCCGGGCCCCCTCCTGCCGGACCACGACCTTCGCCTCCGGGAACCGCCGGGCGAGGTGGCCGGCGGCGCCGGCGTGGTCGAGGTGGATGTGGGTCAGAACGACCCAGGCGAGGCTGTCGACCCCGGCATCTTCCAGGGCCGCAAGCAAAACTTCGATCGACGATCCCGGCCCGGTGTCGACGACCGTAGGTTGGGGTCCGTCGAGCAGGTAGACGGCCGTGATGCCCTGCCAGCCGTGCATATGGGTGTCCAGAACCTGGACCCGGTCGGTCAAGCCCGGCGATCCGGCTCCAGGTCCCTCATCAACAGCCCGGTCCGCGGCTTGGGCCAGAACAGGGTGGTCTTGGGCGGAAGCCGCACGCCGGCGAGGGCTTTCTCGGCGACCAGCGGAACCGGCACCGCAGCCATTAGGAAGGCGGTGGCGGTCGTGTTCAAGACCGCGTCCTCCACCAGTCGCATGTCGTGCTCGTAGGTCACTTCTCCCTGGTTGGGCTCGATCACCTGCTCGGCGAGCCAGACGGTATCGACGTCGCCGGAGGTCGCCACAGTCCAGCGGCCATCCCGGGAAGCCACCCCGACGGTCCCTGGACCGGCGTCCTCGACCGCCTGCCGGAGCGCGGCGAGGTCTCCGTCGAATTCGGTCTTGCCGGGGACCTGGTCCGGGGTGACGTTGGAGACCAGCCGGTGGATGGGCAGCAGCTCGGGGGCGAACTGGAGCGGGTCGGCGATGATCGCCATCGTCGAGTCCCAGGGGCCGGGGCCGTCGGCCTTCCGCCGCTCGTTGCGGTAGGTGAGCGCGGTCTCGTAGCGGTGGTGCCCGTCGGCGACCACCAGGGGGATGTCGTTGACGACCTTGGTCATCGCCTCGCCCTGGTCGTCGGAGAGCACCCAGACCCGGTGGCGGACGTCCTGGGGGTCGAGAACGTCGGCGATGGGTTCCCGGCCCTCCAAGTCCTCCACCAGCTCCCGAAACCCCTCCATGGTGGACGACGCGAAGAACCACAGCGGCTCCAGGTTTGCCCGGGTCGTGCGCATCAGCGCCAGGCGGTCGGCTTTGGGCCCGGGACGGGTCTTCTCGTGGCCGAACACGCCGCCGGCGCCCAACTCCTCCAGCTCCAGCGCCGCCACGATGCCGGCGGTGGTGCGGAGCCTGCCCTCGACCTCGAAGTCCGAGCGGTAGAGGTAGACGTGCGGCGCATCGTCGGCGACCAGCAACCCGGATTTTCGCCACGCGGAAAGAATCTCCGCCGCCCGCGTATAGCGGTTGTCCCGGTCGTCGTCGCCGGGCCTCTCGGCGCCGAGCGTGATCTGAATGACGTTGTCGGGATGCGAGCGCTCCAGGCGCTGACGCTCGTCGGGAGCGATCACGTCGTAGGGCGGGGCGGAGACCGAGGCCAGATCGGTACCTGGACGGTAGCGCAGGGCGGGAAAAGCGGAGATGCGGGGCACCCTCGCTTTTTATCACGCCTGCAATCTTTTGGGGCCGGCCGCCGCCCGATCGCCGGAAGAACCTGCGAGGAACGCATCGGGAATGCGATAGTGGATTGATGAACCCCAAAGATGCCTACGATCTGTGGACCCGCGGCCTGGAGCTGCTCGCCGACCGGCGCAACCATCAGGCCGCCCTCGTACTGGAGAAGGCCTGTGCGCTCGAGCCGGAGAAAGGCTCGGTTCGGGAGGCCCTGGCCCGGGCGCTCTACAACATCGGCGAGACCCAGCGCGCCGGCGAGGAGTTCGAGGAGGCGATGCGGCTCAACCCGGCGGACCACTACCCATACTTCGGGCTCGCTCTATGCCGGGCCCGGCTGGGCGATCGCGCCCGGGCCGCCGGGCTGTTGAAGATCGCCCTCGCGATGAAGCCGGACTCCCAGGACTACCGCAGGGCGCTGGATCGGCTGGCCTATTGAACGCCCCCAATCCGGCGGCGCTGTCATCGGCCGCCCACCTGCTGGAGCAGTACGACGCGTTTGCGATCGACCTCGACGGGGTGGTCTGGCGGGGAGAGGTGCTCCTGCCGGGGGCCATCGACGGGCTGAAGGCCATCCGGGCCACCGGCAAGCCGATGCTGCTTCTCACCAACAACGGCGGCTACCACCCGTCCGACGTGGTCGATCGCCTGGGGGAGGGGGGATTCGAGCTCGCCGCAGAGGAGGTGCTGACGACCAGCCTGGTCGCCCGGGAGTGGATCGCGGAGCAGGGCCTTCGTAACGCCCCGGCGTTCATCCTGGCCCCGCAGAGCGTCGCCGCGCAGCTGGACGACATACTGCGCATCCGGTACTTCGAAACCGGACAGACGGCCAAGCTCGTGCTCGTCGGCCGGGACACCGACTTCAGCTACCTGCGTCTAACCCTCGCGGCCGAGGCGGTCCGCGGCGGGGCGGTGTTTCTCTCGCTCAACAAGGACCCGGTGATGCCCATCCAAAACGGCGGGATGTTGCCGGGTACCGGGTCGATCGTGGCGGCGGTGGAGGCGGCGTCCGGCACGAAGGCGACGGTACTGGGAAAGCCGGAGAGGCCGATGATGCAGGCGGCCGCCAAGCGGCTCGGCAGCGGGAACGTCCTGATGATCGGGGACCGCCTGGAGTCCGACATCGCGGGCGCCAGGAGCATCGGCTGGTCCGGAGCGTTGGTGCTCACCGGGCTCACACTCCCGGACGCCGACATGAACCCCCGCCCGGACCATGTGCTCACCTCACTGCAGTCGCTGGCCGGGATCTCCGAGGCTGCCGGGGCCTGAAGGCCCCGTTCAGCTCGAGGCCCGGTTACCGAGGTCTTTGGTTGCCATTACCTCGCCGTCGGCGTCGAACCGGTCGAGACGTTGCGGCTTGAACTCGGCCAGGAGGCCTTCGGCCTTCTGCAACTCCGAATCGTCGCCGACCCGTATCTCGACGACGGTCTCCTCCTCCGCCTCGATTCCCGCATCGGGTGAAGCTTCGTGCGGCGGTGCGGCGTCGTTCGGCGCCGGCGCGTAGCGCTGCTTCAGCATCCCCCCGGCCAGCAGACCGAGCGTTCCGGCGGCGACCGCCGGCGTAAACAGCCACAACAGCACCCACCGGGCGACCGATACCTCGGACCCCGGCGCCCCGTTGACGATGAACCCGGCGATGACGCCCAGCACCAGGCCGATGCCACCGATGAGAATCGCCCCGCCGGCCGCGCCCTGAGTCTGCGACTTGGTCATAGCCGCTCCAAGCACCGGGGAGGCAACGACGCCCTCGAGCTCGTCCCTCATCTCGGCGTACTGGACTTGCCGGTCGCCCCGCTTTGACTTCAGCTCGACCCGCGACGCTCCAAGGTTCTTCGACAGCATGTCGGCTGCCCGCTGGGCCTCGCCGCGCCCGTCGAAGGTGGCGGCAAGAATCTGCCCTGAACTGTCAGTCAATTTGACCTCCCGTGTTTGTCGTTGGAAGTTTGTTTACCCTTTTCCCGGTAGATCCGAACCCGGCCGGGTGGACTGTCTCGCGGGAGGCGGGCGGATGGAGCGGCTGATCGTGTGGAAGGGCGTCGACGCCTGGCGTGCGGAGGTGTGCCGGTTTTGGTTCGGTGAAAGCGGCATTCAAGCCGAGGGCACCCAGATCGGCGTAACTCCGCTGCCGTACCGGATGGATTACCGGTTGGACGCTCCCGACAACTACGTCACCCGGCGTCTGCAGGTCGAGGTTGCAGGCGAGGGGTGGAAGCGCCGGCTGGTTCTGGCCTCCGACGGTAACGGCGCATGGCAATCCGACGCCTCCGCCGAAGGTGACCCCGGCCTGCCGCCGCCCGGCGGCGAGCTGAAACACGTCGCGGGGGCCCTGGACTGCGACCTGGGGCTGTGTCCGGCGACCAATCTCATGCCGGTGGTGCGCCACGGCCTCCACCGGCAACCGGGTGCCGAGGACTTTCTCATGGCGTGGGTTTCGGTCCCCGACCTGGGGGTCCACCCTTCACGGCAGCGCTACGAGCACGTGAGGCTCACCCAGAGCGGCGCGGTGGTGCGCTACGTCGGGGAGCATCGCGACTTCGTCGGCGACCTGGAGTTCGACCGGGACGGCGTGGTGGTCTTCTACCCGGACCTGGCCCGCAGGGTCGGAGGATGAGGGTGCCCTAGAACCCGTAGGGGCTCGGCGGGGGGTAGGCGGGCCGGGTAGGTGTCGGACGGTTTCGGCCTCCTCCGAGAAGGTAGATCACCAGCGCCCCGGCGACGAAGCCGCCGACGTGTGCCACCCAGGCCACGCCGCCGGATCCGACCTGCTGCCCGCCGCCGATGAAGAACTGGGAGACGAACCAGATGCCCAGGACCGAGATTGCCCGCATCCGGATCCGGAAGAACAGCAGGATCGGCACGAGCACGTGGATCATGGCGTGGGGAAACAGCACGATGTAGGCGCCCATCAGGCCCGACACCGCGCCGCTGGCCCCGATCGTCGGAGCGATCGAGTCGGCGTTGAAGAACACGTGGGCAAGCGAGGCCGCCACCCCGGTCAGCAGATAGAACAGAAGAAATTTCACGTGGCCCAGCCGGTCCTCGATGTTGTTGCCGAACACCCACAAAAACAGCATGTTCCCGGCCAGGTGCATGAAGCCGCCGTGGAGGAACATCGAGGTGAACAGCGAGGCCACCAGCGACTTTGGCTCGGTCTCGATCCCGGGGCAGATCTCGCCCTCCAGCGGGTCGCCCTCGACCACCTCTCGCGGCACCACCCCCCACTTGAAGAAGAACTGCGTGATCTCGCAGTCGGCGACCTGGCACCGCAGGTCGGCCTCGGCGCAGTTGCGGCCCGAGCCGAAGTTCGGCTCCCACAGAAAGAAGGCGAGGACGTTCAGCGCGATCAGCGTGAAGGTCACCACGGGCCGGATCGAGGTGGGGTTCTCGTCGTGAATCGGGATGATCCCATTGGCCGGAAACATGCTGGCAGGATATCCCGAACCGGCCGGCTCCCAAACGAGTTGCGGCCCGGCGCCGGGCTGCCCGCGCCACTGCTTGACAAATGGTCCGACCGGCTGAAAGCCTTTGTTGCCGTCGATGAAGGCCAAACTTCCCCGAGTCACGCGGCTGACGATGGCAGGCCTGCTCGCAGGCTCGCTGCTTGCGTCGACGCCCGCAGGACCCGTCCACGGCGCGGAACTCAGCAAGGTCCAGAAGCAGCTCGATGCTGCCGCCGCCGAGTACGGGCGCCTCGAGACCGAGCTGGCGGAGACCGACGCCAAGCGACGGAAGCTGGAAGCCGACCTGAAGACCGCCGACAAGACCATCGCTCAGAAGGCCAAGCTGATGCAGGTCAGAGCCGGCGTGATCTACAAGAAGGGCGGGTTCACCTCCTACTTCAGCGACCTGCTGATGGCGCCCGACCCGAACATCTTCTTCCGCCGGCTGCACTTCATGGAAATCCTGGGACGGGGCGACGCCGAACTCGTCGACGGCCTGAAGATCACCCAGTCCCGGGCGGACGACCTGCGGGCCGACCTCGACGCCACCCGCAAGGCGCAGGCGGATCTGGTTGCCCGGCAGAGGGACAAAAAGACCGAGCTGGAGGCGAAGCTGCGGGGGGCGCGGAGCGCGGCCAAGGTGGCGAAGATCCGGCAGTTCCCGGCGTTCACCCTCCCGATCGGCGGAGCCCAGGCTTTCGCCAACACCTGGGGTGCCCGGCGCTCGGGTGGCCGGCGCCACAAAGGTACCGACGTGATGGCCTCCTGCGGTGCGCCGGTGGTGGCGGTCACCGACGGCGTGATGATGAACCTGCACGCGGGCGGCAACGGCGGGATCATGGCTTACCTGCGCGCCTCCAACGGCGACGTCTTCTTCTACGCCCACCTGAGGAGCTACGCCCCGGGAATCGGCAACGGCACCCGGGTCTCGGTGGGGCAGAAGATCGGAGTCAACGGCAACACCGGCAACGCCCGCGGCGGGCCGTGCCACGTGCACTTCGAGTGGCACCGGGGCGGCGGGGGGCCGGTCAACCCGTACCCGCTGCTCAACGCCGCCCGCTGACCTCCCCGTCTGCCTCCAACGTTCGGCTAATATCGGGCGTCGTGGACGACCAGGAAGCACGAACCCAACTGGCGGAGATCGCCGCCCTGCCGCTGGACGAGCGCGCCGACCGGATCGACGGCCTGATCGACCGGCTGGAGTCCGCCCTGGAGGAGACGTCCTTCCCGGACTCCGATTCGCAAGACTGATGTCCGATGACCCGCCGCCGGCTGGATCAAGAGATGGTGGCTAGGGGGCTGGCAAGCGACGTCGACACCGCCCGCCGGGCAATCGACTCCCGCACCGTCACCGTCGATGGCGCCCCGGGGCTCAAGCCCGGCACGATGGTGGCGCCTTCCAGCCGTATCAGCGTCGACGCCGGTCGCCGGTTCGTCTCCCGGGGCGGAGAGAAGCTCCAGGGGGCGCTGGAGGACTTCGGCTTCGACGTCACCGGCCTGCGCTGCCTGGACGCCGGCGCCGGCTCCGGAGGGTTCACCGACTGCCTGCTGCAGGCGGGCGCCGCCTCGGTGGTGGCGGTCGACGTCGGTTACGGCCAGTTCGACTGGTCGCTGCGCACCGACCCGCGGGTGACGCTTCTCGAGCGCACGAACATCCGCCGGCTTCCGGCCGGCCTGGGTCCCTTCGACCTGGTGGTCGGCGACCTAAGCTTCGTCTCGCTTCGCTCGCTGGCCGGCACCCTCGCAACGGCGGCCGGGGTGTCGGGAGCCTGCATCCTTTTGGTGAAGCCGCAGTTCGAAGTGCCGCGTGTGGAGGTCGGCCCCGGGGGCATCGTGCGGGACCCGGCGGCGTGGGCCGAGTCGATCGGCCGGGCGGTCGAAGCCCTGGCCGCCGAGGGCCTCGGCACGCTTGCCGCCGTCCCCTCGCGGCTGAAAGGGGCCGCCGGCA
>DATABX010000393.1:0-3207 GCA_036259335.1 Actinomycetota bacterium | reverse complement strand
CGATGTACCCGGCCAACGCGATCTTCATCGGCGACTACCTCACTACCGAGGGCCAGGCTGCCGAGGAGGACTACCGGATGATCGAAGATCTCGGTTTCGAGATCGAGGAGTGCGCCCTCTGAGCAACTGGGACGACTGGATTTCGTCCAAGCTCGACCGCCTGGAACGCGACGGGCTGATGCGCCGCCTCCGGCCCGGCGACCGGACCGGGCCTCGCACCGTCGCCCGGGACGGCCGGGAGCTGGTCAACTTCTCGTCCAACGACTACCTGGGCCTCTCCCAGCACCCCGGGGTCCTGGCCGCCGCCGAGCGGGACCTCCAGAAGGGAACCGGGGCGACCGCCTCCCGCCTGATGGCCGGCACCGACCACGACTACACGGCCCTGGAGAACGCAGTCGCCTTCTTCAAGGGGACCGAGGCGGCGCTCGTCTTCGGCAGCGGCTACCTGGCGAACGTGGGGACCATCCCGGCGCTCGTCGGCCGCCACGACGCGGTGTTCAGCGATCGGCTCAACCACGCCAGCATCGTCGACGGAATCCGGCTCTCCGGCGCCCAGATGTTTCGCTACCGGCACAACGACGTGGCCGAGCTCCAGCAGATGCTCGACGAATGCCGGGATGCGAAGCGAAAGCTGATCGTGACCGAGACCCTGTTCGGAATGGACGGCGACCTGGCGCCGCTCGAGCGGATCGTCGAGCTGAAGGAGCGCTACGGGGCCGCTCTCATGGTGGACGAGGCTCACGCGGTCGGGGTCCTGGGTCCCCAGGGCCGGGGGTTGGCGCATGCCGCCGGTGTCGCGGACCGGGTCGACCTCCACATGGGAACCTTCAGCAAGGCGGTGGGACTCTACGGCGGCTACGTGGCCGCCCGTGAGAGCTGGATCCGCTACCTGGTCAACGCCGCCCGCAGCTTCGTCTACACCACCGCGCTGCCTCCGTCGGTGGTCGGGGGGATCTCGGCCGCTCTCGAGTTCGTACTGGCTGCCGACTACGAACGTGAGCGGATAGCCGAGCTGTCCGGCCGTTTCCGGCAGGGCCTGGAGGGTTTGGGGCTCGACCGTGGGGGTTCGGTTTCGCAGATCCAGCCGGTGATGTTCGGAGGCGCCGCCGAGGTGGTCGACCTCGGCCGCCGGCTCGAGAAGCGGGGGGTGCTGGCGGTGCCGATCCGGCCCCCCACCGTGCCGCAGGGGGGCGCCCGGCTCCGGTTCTCGATCTGCGCCTCCCACACCGAACAGGACATCGACCTGGCGCTCAGCTCGCTGGACCAGGTTGCACGGGAGTTGACCCGTGCAGGCTGACGCGCTGGTCGGCATCGACAAGAAGGCGGTCGCCGGCCGGTTCAACCGCAGCGCCACCTTCTACGACGCCCACTGCCACGTCCAGCGCCGGATGGCCGACCGGCTGATGAAGCGCCTGGATGGGCTCCCCATGCCGAGCCGGATTCTCGAGCTGGGCTGCGGCACCGGCTACCTCACCGAGATGCTGGCCGGCCGGTTCCCCGAGGCGGCAATACGGGCGGTCGACTTCGCCGAGAACATGGTGGACCGGGCCCGGCAGCGGCTGCGCCGGTGGGGCGTCGAGCTGGAGGTGGCCGACGCCGAGGCGGCAGGCCTGGCGACCTGCGCCTACGACCTGGTGATCTCCAACGCCACGATCCAGTGGTTCGACGACCCGGCTTCCACCACGGCCGGCCTCGCGGCGGCCCTCCGGCCGGGCGGTCTCATGTTGCACTCGACCTTCGGTCCCGCCACTTTCGCCGAGCTCAAGCAGGTGCTTGCCGGGCCCGCCGGCGACCCCGGCGGGGTCGGCCCTCCCCTGCGGGGGCCCGGGGAGTGGGAGGCGCTGCTGTCGGGCGCCGGGTTGGGTGAGGTGGTCAGCGATTCGAGCTCCGAGGTCGTCCACTACCCGAGCGCCGGAGACTTCCTTCTGGAGCTGCAGGCCACCGGCGCCACTTGCCGCCCCAACGGCGCCGAGAACGGCCCGACGCCGCCCGGAGCCCTCAGGCAGGCGCTTGCCCACTACGACGCCCGGTTCGGAACGTCCGAGGGCGCGCCCGTCACCTATCAGCTGCTTCAGGTTTCAGGCGTCCGCATCCGGTGAACGCACTTAGAGGGCAAACAAAAGTAGGATGGAAGACGGCCATTTGACCTGAAAGGAGCACCCATGTCCTACGAGGACGACGCAGAGAACGCCCGAGCAGCTCTTCGTGCAATTTGGGGCGCCTCCGGCCAGCTCGACGGGGCCGACTCGCTCGGTACCGAGACACAATTCGCCGGCGTGAACATTCCCACCGACTCCCGGGCTGCAGGAAACGACGGCAAGGGCGGCGAGGGCGGCCACTTCGGCAGCACGCGCCACGGAGAGGTCGGCCTCAAGGACTTCGCCGCCTCCAACGAGCCCACGTTCGACCGTGGGGAAGCTGCCGCCAAGCTCAAGGACGCGTGGAGGTCGACCCTGACCGCCGAGGGGAAGATGGGCTCCCAGAGCCGTCCCTTGTCGGCAGCGGCCAAAGCGACGACGTCGCGGGCGGCCACCCCCAAGGCATCTCCCGGCGCCCCCGGCGAGCCTGCGGCCGACCCCGACGGCAGCGCGGAGGAGCCGGTAGACGCGTAGGTTTTGCAGAAGCGTTAGATTAGGATCACTTTTTTACCAAGGCTGAGTTTTGTGAAGGGTCTGTAGCTCAAAAAGTTAGAAGGAGGAGAACATGCTCAAGCGCCCCAGAATCGGCAAGCGTGAAGATTCAGCAAGCGCCCCGACCACCGGCGGCGGTGGCGGCAGCGCAGCCCCGCCCCCGCTTCCCAAGTCCGGCGGTTCCGGTGTTTCGACCGCTCAGCTGGCAGCAGCGCTCGGGGGCAGCTACACCTCGCCCACCGGCGGGGGTGGCGGCGGCGGCTCCGCAGCCAACGGCGTCAGCAACCGCGAGCTCGGCTTCATCCTCTCCAGCGGAGGCACCTCCGGCGGCAACCGTTCGGTTCCCTCGAGCCGGCACACCTCCTACCCGCTGCCCGGCGACCTGACCGGCCTTCCGGCCCGTGCCGGCACGCGGACCGGACCCCGGACCACCTCGTACCGGATTCCGCTCCAGCGGGGTGCGCAGAGCAACGTCTACGACACCGTCAACTAGCAAGCTTCGTCCCGGGCGCAGGAACTCTCCTGCGCCCGTGGCATGTCCGGAACCCGTTGGTCCAGGCATCGAACGGCCCGTAAT
>DATABX010000392.1:0-11988 GCA_036259335.1 Actinomycetota bacterium | reverse complement strand
CGCCGCAACGAAACCCGCGCTTTTGGCTTCCGGCGCTGAGGAGTCGGTAAAGCAGATTCAGGCCGAAGTCACGGGCTGTTTTAGGTGCCCGCGGCTGGTCGAGTGGCGGGAGGCCAGCGCCGCCAACCCACCCGCGCGGTTTCGGGGCGAAGAATACTGGGCCCGCCCGGTGCCCGGGTTCGGCGATCCCGACGCCCGCCTGCTGATCGTGGGCCTGGCTCCGGCGGCGCACGGCGGCAACCGAACCGGCCGGGTCTTCACCGGCGACCGCTCCGGCGACTGGCTGGTCCGCGCCCTGCACCGGGCGGGTTTCGCCAACCAGCCGATCTCCAGGGACCGTTCGGACGGTCTGCGCCTGATCGACTCCTACATCGCCGCCGCAGTGCGCTGCGTGCCGCCCGACAACAAGCCGCTTCCGGTGGAGCGCCGCAACTGCCTGCCCTACCTCGTCCGGGAGATGCGGGCACTGCGCCGGCTCAAGGTCCTGGTGGCGCTGGGGTCGATCGGCTGGGACGCAACTCTGGCGGCTTTGAGCGAAAATGGGGTGGTCGTGCCTATCCCCAAGCCCCGGTTCGGGCACGGGACGGTGGCTCAGGTCGGCGGCCTGCACCTTATCGGCTCCTACCACCCCAGCCCGCAGAACACCAACACCGGGCGCCTGAGCGAGCAGGCTCTGGACCAGGTATTTCTCGACGCCGCACAGATGATTCGCCGGCCGGAGGCCGGCAGCTAAGGAGGCAGCGTGCTGAACCCGGTGGAGGAGTTCGCCGACCTGGTCGCCCGTCCCGAGGAGCAGGTCGACCTGGCGCGCGCCGCTCTGGCCATCGCTCGCGGGGACCGCCCGGAGATGGAGCCGGAGGTCTGGCTGACGCGGCTGGACGACTTTGCCTACGGGATCGACGACCTGGACTCGCTGCGCCGGCGGTTGTTCAGCGAGCTGGGCTTCGACGGCGAGCGGGATCACTACTACGAGCCCGAGATGTCGTTCCTCGATATCGCCATCGAGCGGCGGCGCAGCATCCCGATCACGCTCTCCGTGTTGACCATCGAGGTCGGCCGGAGGGCGGGGATCAAGCTCGAGGGGATCGGCATGCCGGGGCACTTCCTGGTGCGGTCCCCGCTGACCGGGGACTACGTCGACCCGTTCTTCAACGGCGAGCTGATGGACGAGGCGGCGGTCGAGGCCCGGTTCCGTCAGGTGACCGGCGTCCCGGCGGAGGTCAAGTTCGGCCCCGGCTTGCGGCCGGTGTCCGGCAAGCACGAGATCCTGGCCCGGATGCTCAACAACCTCAAGGCGATCTATAAGGCGCGCAACAACGGGCGGTCGCTGGAGTGGGTGTTGCGCATGCGGCTGGCGCTTCCGATCGTCCCCCCTGACGAGGTGGCCGAGCTGGGACAGGCACTCGCCCTCCAGGGGCGGGTGCGCGAGGGGGCAGCCGAGGTGATGACGGTTGCCGAGGAGCACCCGGAGATAGCCGACCAGCTGCGGGCTGCCGCCCGGTCGCTGCGCTCCTCGCTCAACTAGCCCGGTCTCCCTTGCGGCCGGAGGCGACGGAAGGCCCGGCAAAGGCGACTCCTGGGTGCACGCCCGGCGCCAGGCCCTGTTCGGCGGCCACCCGGGTCAGCAGCTCCTTCAGCTTGTCGACGTCATCCGGCTGCAGACCCCGGGTCAGCTCGGCCTCGTGCTCGGCCGACACCGTCATCACCGTCTCCAGCATCCGGCGTCCCTTGCCGGTGAGGTAGAGGGCCCGCATCCGCCGGTCCTCCGGGTTAGAGCGCCGCTCGAGCAGTCCGAGGCCCTCGAGCTCGTCGACGAAGGCCACCATCCGGCTCGGAGGCAGCCGCATCCTCTTGCCGAGGGACAGCTGCGACTTGCCCTCCTCGGCGGCCACCAGCCGAAGAAGCACGACATGCCGGGGATCCAGGCCAAGCTTGCCCATGCGCTCGCGCCACAGCTGCGACGAGTGGACACCCACCTGTGAGAGGAGAAACGCAGCACCCGGCACCGCTTGCCGGTCGTGGACTCCTGATCGTTTGGCCATTGACTTACCGTGTCGCCTAATAAATAATTTAACCGTAGAACTATTCTAACCTAGAACGGAATGGAGGTGTCCATGGACCGGTCGATCGCGCTGTTCATTCACCTGCTGGGGATGTTGACCCTGTTCATAGCGATGGCGATCGTCCAGCGCACCGGCGGCCGCATGAGGACGGCATCCAAGGTCGAGGAACTTCGCTTGTGGCTGAGCCTGGCCCGGACGACCGGACCGATGTGGCCCTCGTCGTTCGTTTTCATCCTGGGCAGCGGTCTCTACCTTGCGGGCACCAGGTTCTCGTTCGAGACTCCGTTCGTCGTGACTGCGATCGTCACGATCCTGATCATCGGAGTGGTAGGCGGCGCCTTTGTCGGCAGGGGGATGGCTGCGATGGGGATGGCGGCCGAGTCGGCCGGTCAGATAACGCCCGAACTAAGGGAACAGGTAACCAGCCCCTCACTGTGGATCGCAGCCTCGGCGTTGAACGGGTTGGCCCTGGGGGTGCTGTGGATCATGGTCGACAAGCCGGGCTGGGCTCAGTCGATCGGCGTGGTGGTCGCTCTCGGTGTGGTGGGCGCCGTCGCTGGAGCGGTGATGACTCGCCGAAGCCCGGCATCAGGCTCGGACGCGGTCACGCACTAGCGGCGTCACCCGCCGGTCTGACTGCTTAGCGCTCGGGCTCGCTCAGGAGCGCGGCACGCGAAGAGGGAACCGCCACCCCGGCCTGAGGGGTTAGCGATTCCGGTCCGAAGTCAACAGAATCTTCAATTGCAATCGGCTCTTCTTTGTCAGCCAGAAGGCGTTCCGCCCACACCGCGATGATCAGCACCAGCGTCATCAAAGCGGGGAATGATCCAACCATCAGTAAACTCATGCGCCAATCTTTCCCGGAAAGGGTCGGTCCTAACCGGCTTTCACGACAACTTGCGCAACATGTGGTCGATGCAACGCTGCGAGCGTCCGATCCGGACCACCCCGGTCGCTCGGGCGATAGGCTTCACCTGACGATTTCCGAGGAGGTTTCTGGTGGCCGATCGGGTCGAGATCATTCGTTACGGGGACGGCGCCCCCTGGTACGACCTGGGGGCGATGCACCCGCTCAAGCCCGCGCGGGTGCTGCTGACCTACGACCTGATCGACGCCTACGGAATTCCTGACCAGGCCCACGTCAGCTCGGCCGACGCCCGCGACGCCACCGACGACGAGCTCCTGCTCGTGCACACGGCCCCCTACGTCGAGGCGGTGAAGCGGGCGGGCCAGAGCAAGAGGGGGCCCTGGTGGCAGTTCGGCTTCGGTCCGGGCGACAACCCGATCTTCCGGCACATGCACGAGGCCTCCGCCCGGGTCGCCGGCGCCTCGCTGACCGCCGCCGAGGCGCTGCTCTCCGGCCGGGCCGACCACGTGTTCAACCCGTCGGGCGGGCTGCACCACGCGCTGCCGGACCGGGCCAGCGGGTTCTGCGTCTACGACGACCCCGCGGTAGCCATCGCCTGGCTGCAGCGGCAGGGGGTCGGCCGGATGGCTTACGTCGACGTCGACGCCCACCACGGCGACGGGGTCCAGGAGATCTTCTACGACGACCCGACGGTGCTGACGATCTCGCTGCACCAGTCGGGCGACACCCTGTTCCCGGGGACCGGGTTCGTCGACGAGATCGGCGGCCCCGGCGCCGAGGGCTCCTCGGTCAACGTCCCGCTGCCGCCGCTGACCGCCAACCGGCAGTGGCTCGACGCCTTCCGCCGGGTGGTGCCTCCGCTGCTCGAGGCGTGGAAACCCGAAGTCCTGGTGACCCAGCTCGGCTGCGACACCCACTGCACCGACCCTTTGACCAACCTGTTGCTGACGACCGGCGCCTACTTCGAGACCGCCAAGATGCTGCACGAGCTGGCCCACAGCACCGCCGGCGGGAAGTGGCTGGCCACCGGGGGCGGGGGGTACCAATGGGCCCGGGTGGTGCCCCGGGCGTGGACGATCTACTTCGCCGAGATGGCCGAGACCGCGCTGGACGACGAGCTGCCGGAGGCTTTCCTGGCCGAGGCCTCCAGTCAGGCGGGAGAGCCGCTTCCTGCCCGGCTGCTCGAGCCGGAAATCGAGAACTCGCCGGTGACCGACGCCGACATCGACCGGGTCGTCGCCGAGGTCCGAAAGGTGGTCTTCCCGTACCACGGCCTGGCCTGAGGACCGCCACGGTCAGCCGATGTTCGACGCCAGCGCGGTCCCGGTCTCGTCCCGCTTCCGGAAGACCTCCGACGACAGCTGCTCCATGTGGTTGAACGCGCTCATCAGGCGCTGGATCAAAAAGTTGTTCAACCTGTCCTGGCCCTCGAGCTCGATCAGCGTCGCCTCCACCATGTCGGCGTAGTCACGCAGCTTGTGAACCAGCTGCCGGGACTCTTTCAGCTGCAGCCGGATGGCGTCGTCGACGGCCACCGAGTCCTCGGGCTTGAGAAGGGTCGTCATCGAGACCCTGAACGTCGTGTTGGGGTTGAGCGTGCCGGCCATTGTCTCTCGTCTCCTTTGTCGGGAGATATCCTCACATCCCCGAGCCTGCCGGAGCCAATCAGGACTCGGGCTTGCCGAAGGTGCGGATCAACAGCATCAAAGCCAGGATCAGAAACACCAGGCTCGCCGCCAGCGCCCGCAGCGGCGTGACCCGGAGCACCTCGGTCACCTGGTCCTCGGGACCCAGCGCCCGGCGGTCACCGGCGTCGACCTCCACCGGGTCGTTTCCGCCTCCCTGGACGATCAGCGCCGACGGTATCGGGCTCGGCGGCTCCTCGGGCTCCACCGGGTCGTTCACCTCGCCGCGCTCGACGCCGAAGGCGGCCGCCACGTCCATGATCCGGTAGCGGCTGTCCTCGTCCCGGCACGCGATGCCCGGCCCCCGGGCGGTGTTTATCAGCCGGTCGACGGTCTGGACGTTGGTCAGGCCCTCCGCCATCAGCAGGGCCGCGGCACCGGAGACGAACGGCACCGCCATCGACGTGCCGTCGGCGTAGGCGTACCCGGGCCGGTCCTCGCCGGCGTTCCAGTAGGTCGACAGGATGCCGACTCCCGGCGCCAGGATGTCCAGGCCGTCCCCGTAATTGGTGAAGTCGGTGCAGCGGTCGTTCTTGTCGCTGGCGCCGACCACGATGATCCCCTGGTGGGGTGGCGGGTCGAAGGCGGTCTGGGAGGATCCGTCGTTGCCGGCGGCGGTCACCACCACGGCGCCCGAGGCTGCCGCGTCGGAGATCGCCCGCTTCACCGCCTCGTCCCCGAAGATCGCCGTGCCGCCGTCCCCGCCGATGACCGCCTGGGGCTGCGAGGGCCCGACGAAGCTGAGGTTGAGAACCAGCTTGGCCCGCCGGTTCTCGGCGACGTCGACCGCAAACCGGATCGCCCGGGCGACCCGGCTGGAGGTGGCGCTGCCGGCGGAGTCGAAGACCCGCACCGGGAGGATCTTGGCGTCGGGGGCGACCCCGGAGATTCCCTCGGCGTTGCCGGAGGCGGCGGCGGCGATGCCGGCGATGAGGCTT
Source organism: Actinomycetota bacterium (assembly GCA_036259335.1). Classification (GTDB taxonomy): domain Bacteria; phylum Actinomycetota; class CADDZG01; order JAHWKV01; family JAHWKV01; genus JAJCYE01. The sequence continues at coordinate 6,434 of DATABX010000392.1, read as the reverse complement.
CCGTGGCCGTGCTTGTCGTCCGGCTCACCTTCCCCCACCACGCTGATTCCCGGGACGATCTGGCTGCTGAGGTCCGGGTGCTGAAGGTCCACGCCGGTATCGATCACCGCGATCACCACGCCGGCTCCCCGGGAGAAGTCCCACGCCGCCTCGGCGCCGATCCGGCGGAGGCCCCAGAGCTGGTCGTAGAGCGGGTCGTCGGTCCGGGCACTTGCGGGCAGGGCGGCGACGAGAATCCAAGCGAGCGCCAGGGCGACGAGTTTTCTAACGCGCATATGCTCGACGATAAACCACTCGATTACCGGCCCGCCGGTGCGGTACCGGTGCGGAATGGGCGAGCGACGGACAACCGGAGACTTTATGGATCCCAGCCAGCGACAGTCGATTCTTGAACGGGCTCGAAAATCAGTGCCCGAAGTCAGCCCGCAGGATGCCAAATCGGAGATGGACGAAGGGAAATTGGGCATCTTCCTGGATGTCCGGGAAGCCCACGAACTGCGCAAGGGGTACATCCCCGGAGCCGTTCGCATCGTCCTCGACGAGGTGCCCGACGCCGGGGACCCGGACTCGAAATTCGCCGACGAACAGCTCACTGCACGCAAGGACGACCGCATCATCGTGTACTGCGCCACCGGCCTCAGGTCGTTGATCGGCGGCTACTATCTGCAGCAACTCGGCTACTCCAACGTCGCCTCACTCGCCGGCGGGATCCAGGGCTGGCAGCAGGCGGGGAACCCGACCGAACGGTAGTTGGTTGGTTAGGCATAAGTCCGGTTGCCATGAGTTGGCCACCCAATCTTCCCTCTTGGCCCACCCTCATCAAATTACCTGCCTGACGGTAATCCAGGATTAGATCAGGCCGTGTCGGACCGCCGTGACGAGCGCCTGACTACGGTTACTCACCTGCATCCTGTAGTAAAGGCGCTTTAGAACGCGATACATCTCACGTTCCGAGTAGTTTCGATCTGCAGCAAGCTCCGCGATCTTGGCGCCGGTAGCCATATCCTGCAGTAAAGCGATCTCGCACTCCGAAAGTTCGTGGCAATCGGTTGTAGGCACCAATTTGGTCAAAGACTTGGCTACCTCGACGGGCGCCACCCCGTAGCGCTCCACCGTCATCTTAAGTGCCTGGGCGATCAGGTCCGTGGCGGCGGACCGATTAACGAGGGAATAGCAGCCCAACCTGATCAACCTGCGCAGGTAGCCTTCCGGGGGCTGGTCGCAGAGAATCAGGAGGTCCAGATCTCGTCCATTCTTCAAGTGAGAAATTAGATCCAGATCCTCCGGCTCACCCAAGGTGACGATGGCCGCGCAGGGTCCGTTCACGGCAATCCAGCTAGGGACGTCTCGGGGCTGTTCCGGCTCGAACCCCAATCGCCTTAGCGCTTGGGCAAGGCCGGTCCGAAAGGCTGGGAGGGGATCAACTATCGCGACACGCGTGGCGCGCGCGTGAGAGTCGGGTTCAGGGGGCATGCAACCAGTTTCTGCAATTGGGAGTGACCAGTCAACTTTGACCTGCTTTCGCCCACCGGAAAGAACTGGCAGATCTCTGCCACGCTCGGCAGGTTCTGCTTCTTGTTTTCACTCAACTAGGAGCCGATAGTACGGCGTGGTTGAAGCCATCAGGCGATTGCGGGGCAACGCCAGGAGAAACAAAGGAGGAAGTCGGGAAGATGATGAGCCAAGGAAATCTCGCGGGGGAGATGGGGCCAAATCGGCTAACGTGGTCAATTCGTGCGGTGGTGGTCGCTTGCGCGATGCTCGTCAGTGTCATATCTGCTCAGGCGCCTGCGCTTGCAGTGTGTTATGTCACCGACGCATGGACATCAACCGCAGCCGGTTCGTCCCAAACTTTCCAGACAGCCAACGGCGGCAACTGCAACGACCTCAACGCGGCATTTACCCACTCATCCAATGACTTCGTCCTGGGTTGGTATCTCGACTCCGGAGGCTGGACGGCCGGCAGCCTAGGCTACGTGGCCGTCGACACAGCCGATGGTCAGCCTTGGCCCGTCCTTCTCACCAACGTGGTGAATGGAGCCACCGTTCGGGGTGAAACCTGGTCCTTCAACCAGAACGTCCGTTACGTTCACTAGCCGGGCGGCAATGCCGGTCGCACGGCGCTTTATGGGATCGTCCCGCTCGCCCTCCGGAGCCAAGAGTGCGAAAGTCTTCAGAGAGCGCGCTCAACTGAAGGCTGCAGCCATCTGTCTTGTGGCCGGGTTGGCGGCCGGCTGCGGAGGAAGTCCCGGGCAGAACGTGGAACGGTCCGGCGACCGGGGGGTTGACCCCCAGGTCCTGTCCGATGTGATTGCAGGGTCATTTATGATGCCGGGTGAAACCCAGCTGAGAGCAATCCGGATGATGTACAGGTCCCGCAGCATAGCCAACGTGGCGTGCGGCGGTGCGCCCTTTGAGGATTCGGATTACACGGGCATGCGTTTCAACCAGGCAAGGTTCGCGAATCTGCCGTTGATCGCCGAGAAGGGGCTGACGGAATCCGACATTCCTGACTCTGTCGAGAAGGTTCAGATTGATAGCTGCGTAGAGGAAACGCTACCAAGTCACCACGAATGGTTTAATCTCCAATTCCTGTGGACCGACGTGGTGCGCACGGCAACGATGGCGCCGGCTGTAAACGCCACCAAAGCTGAGGTTGCCTCATGTCTGACTGCGGGGTCCCAGGGAGACGCGGTCGCAGAGGAGTCGGATCCAACCGTCACTTACCTGAACAACGTCGACTACTACCTTTCCGGATACGACGGTCCATCCCGTGATGCGGAAAAGCAGCGCTTCAGCGATGTTTACGCGGAATGCGCCGGCAGTTATTTCGAAGCCCTCGAGGCTGAGCTGGCTCCCGAACGAGACAGAATGGTAGAGCGTCACCGGGAGCTATTGGAGCGGTACGCGGCTGAGCTATCTGCAGCCGGATACGTGCCCTGAACCAGCCGGCTTGGCGCCGCCGGCTCGGCTCATTCGGGTCGGTTGTCGCTGCTCTTGCAATCGGTTGCGTCCTAGGGCTGACCATAGCGTCGCTGGTGGGGACTTCGCCGAGAGATGCTGCCCGCAGCCGTGCGGTGCCGGAGCTTCCGGAACCCACAGGTTCGGTCAAACGTCAACAGCTCAGGGAGGTGGTCAACGCCTCGTGCCAGCCGGAGCAGGGCCCGGTTGGCGTAACTTCGCCGGACCCGGTGGGAGATGGACCGCTGGTGGTGACCCGGATAGGCCTGGAGCCGGGTGAAACGATTGAGACCGGGATGCTTCTGGGCGAGGTTTCCGGGCACCCTAGGGTGGCGGTTGTCACGCCTGTTCCTTTCTACCGGGACCTTGGCCCGGGAGACAGCGGTGAAGATGTTCTGCTCCTGGAGACTGCGCTGAGTACGGCAGGCCTGATGAATAGTCCGGACGCGACCTTTGACAGTAGAGCGGCCGGCGCCATGGTCCGTCTGTACCGGGAGGCTGGAGCCCGTCTGGAGCAATTGGGACTTCCGGCAAATAGGTTCAACCTGACCGTCATTCAGAGCGTAGTTCCCGAATCGGTGGTTGCGCAGGTACTGGTTTCGGTAGGCCAGGTCCTTCAGCCCGGCGATGCCTTGGTCACTATTGGTGGACCGGATCAGGCGTTTCTTTGCCCTGTTGCCCCGGGTCTGAATGTGAGCGCCGGTATGGAGGTGGAACTGGTTGCAAACGGTACTTCTGCACCGGCCACGGTTCGCTCGCTTGGACAGGCGGATCCCCAGTCCGGTTTGCAGTCCCTGGTTGTGATCCCGAACGATCGACTTGCGGGGTTAGGGGGATCGGTGGAGCTGCGAATTGTTGTGAGCGAGACCAACGGAGCGGTTCTCACGGTGCCCGCTGCTGCGCTGTTTGCCGGCCCATCGGGTGGTTTCACCGTCCGCAAGGTGGTTTCTGGCGCTCCTGAAGCCATCCCGGTTGAAGTGGGGATCGCGTCCGGAGGTTACGTGGAGGTCCGGTCCGACAATCTGGAGCACCAGGACGAAGTGCAGATAAACAAGCCGGCAGATCCGGCTCTTCCGGCCGGTGGTGGTCCGTGAGCCAAAGTGCCGTTCTGGCAGAGCTGGTCGATGTTGAACTTGAGGTCCACCGACCCGTCTACACCAGGATCCTCCACCCGCTTACCCTCAGGGTCGGCCGGTCTACGTCCTTGGCCGTGGTGGGTCCGTCCGGAGCCGGCAAGACAACTCTTGCTGCCATCCTGGGCGCCCTGCAGCCTCCATCGGGCGGCTCCTACCACTTCGCCGGGGCAAACATCGCAAATTTGAGCCGCAAGGAGAGCGCTCGGTTCCGGAACCTCAATATCGGGTTCGTCTTCCAGAACGCCAACCTGATAGACGAACGCAGTGCCTGGCGCAACGTCGCGATGGCTTTGACCGATCCCACGCTCGAGCGGCGAGTGGTCGAGCAAAGGAGCCGTGAGGCCCTGGCGGATGTGGGACTGGAAGTCATCGCTGACCGGGAGGCAGCTCTGCTATCCGGCGGCGAAAGGCAGCGGGTGGCGATTGCTCGGGCAATGGTCAAGAACCCGCTGATGGTGATTGCCGACGAACCCACTGGCGCCCTCGATCAAACAACCGGGCGGGATGTTCTGGCGCTTCTTTACGAGGTGACGGCACGAGGCGCCACGCTGGTTATCGTCAGTCACGATCCCTACGCCGCATCGTTGGCGGCGAGCAGGGTGAGCCTCGTTGATGGGCGGATTGCTGAATAGCAAACGGGTGCGAGGCTGGCGTTCAATGGCGAACGCTACGGCAGATGCTTACCTGTCAATGACGAGCAGGCCGGTGCGCACGGTAGCGATGATTGCCGGAATTCTGCTGGCCGTGGCCAGCACCAGCGCCGCTGTGCTCATCGCCGATACCCAACAGGCGCAAATCGATCTGCGTTTTGATGCCCAGCGCTCCGGCCACGTGATGATCCAGGCACGCGCTCCCCAGCCCCAAGGCTTTACGCAGGGGGCGGTTCGGCAAATCGAAGACCTGAGCGTCGCAAGCGAAGCGGGCGAGCTATCGATCTGGCGGGAATCGGTGCCGGTAGCAACCAATCCCTTCACCTCCGCCCAAAACGTCCCTCTTGTGGTTGCTTCCTCTGCGGGATTGGAAGCGTCGGGGACGTCCTCGGTGGCCGGCGCCCGGCACAACACTCTTGACTTGATGCCCGCGCCCAATGCGGTGGTCTGGATCGGTGCGACCCTGGCCCGGCGGCTGGGCATCCGTGACCGCATACAGTCGGTTTGGATTCATGGACGTAGCTTCACCGTGGCCGGCTGGCTCCAGAACGACAGCGGCTTCGAGTACATCAACAACTCGGTAGTGATGTCGTCCGCCATGGGCCGCCAGCACTACGGCAACGGAGAACTGGTGCGCCTTCTGGTGAAGGTCAGGCCGGGTTCGGCTTCCGCGGTGGGCGAGTTCGCGATGTCCGCCCTTGATCCGACGGGTCAGCAAATGCTTGTAGATGTTACTCCCCCTGACGGCGAAATTCTGCGAGCAAACGTCGCAGCCGACGTACGCCGGGTCGGAATAGGCCTGGGCATGTTCGTGGGGTTGGTGGGTATGGTGGCCGTGGCAAACACTCTGAGCATGGCCGTTCAGCAGCGAACGCGCGAACTCGGACTGAGAAGCGCCATGGGATACAGCCGGGCTCGCATTGGTTCGTTGATCCTGATGGAGTCCGCGATGGCAGGGTTGGTAGCAGCACTCATGGGGGCCGCACTGGCCCACCTCGGCGCCTACCTCTGGTCTGCCTCCCAGGGCTGGGAAATCATCATCAATCCATTGCTGGCACCCAGTGTCGTTGCTGCCGGCACCTTATTCAGCGTCTTGGGAGGTATAGTCCCCGCCTACCGGGCTGCGTCCGTCTCCCCTCTGACTGCCATGCGTAGTTGACTACAACGGCCTACGCAGCCGCACTAAACGATAGCTGAGCCTACCGGCAGGTACTCGCTCCCAACGAACTCGTCGCCTTCGAACTTCAGGGTGGTGATCGACGCCCTCTGGCAGGGCACTTTGGCCCGCCAGGGCGGCTTGGGGTTGCCCTCGAACATCAGCCGAGCCACCAGCACCGGGGTCTGGTGGGAAACGGCCACGACCTGTTGCCCCGGGTGACGGTCTCGCATCGTGGCCACTGCCCGCCCCATGCGCTCCCGGATGCTGCGGTAGGGCTCCCCCCAGGACGGTTGGAGCGGGTTGACGAAGTAACGCAGGTTCGCCGGGTTGCGGAACAGCCGGCGGTCGCCCGGCAGCCCCTGCAGCTTCGCCTCGGACTCGATGATCTCCTCGATCACCTTCACCGGCAGGCCGTGGGAGGCGGCGATCGCCTCGGCGGTTTGAACTGCCCGGGTGAGCGGGCTGGAGTACACCGCGGCAATTGGCTTCAGCGCCAGATGATCGGCCAGGGCGACGATCTGGCGGAGG
>DATABX010000391.1:0-2201 GCA_036259335.1 Actinomycetota bacterium | reverse complement strand
GTCCGACGAGATCTTCTCCCTCTCCATCAGGATGCCCTTGGCCTGGTCGATAACCGCACGGGACTGCAGCGCCTCCTCCAGCTGCGACGCAAGCTGTGAGGCCGCCTGGTAGCGGGATACGTTGAGCAGCAGCACCGAGGCTCGCACGGCAAACGCTTCTCCAACGGAGACGGCCCGCGAATCGAATCCCTGCTCGTGCGACGAGTAGAAGTTGAGGGCGCCCAGCACCTCGTCGTCGATCTTCAGGGGGCAGGCGAGGATGCTCTGGACTCCCTCGTAGAGCGCCTTGTTGGTGAAGTCCGGCCATCTGGACTCGGTGAGCATGGCGCGCACGATCTGCACCTCGCCATCCTTGATGGCCTGAAGACATGGTCCGGATCCCGCCTGGTATTGAAGGTGGTCAACCGCAAGCGTCCGGGGCCCCGTCGCCGCCGCGGTCATCACTCCGCCTCTGCGCAGGAGGGATATGCCGACGGCGTCGGCCTCTCCGACCGCCGGTCGTGCCAGGTCCACGACCAGCTGAAGCGCCTGCTCGATGGTGTGCTCGGAGATCACGAAGCGGGCCAGAGCGTCGAAAGCGCCGGCTTCGGCATTACCGGTGTCCGAATCGAGAAAGGCGTTCTCCATTGAGGCCCCCTGGGAAGAGCGGTTCGACCGGACTCTTCGTCGGTTAAGGGCCTCGGCTCGTCTCTTCTCGATCCGTCGAGGCTGCTGCCCCACCTATACCCAGGATCGGAAAACGTAGTCTCGGAGCGCGGTGCAGGGTGACGTGGCTGGTCAGCCGCCGCTCCGCATGGTCGTGTTCCACCCGTGGTTCGTAGGGCCGTAGCCCTTGCCTACCTGGAGGCCGTGACGGATTGCCCCGGTCACGTAGTCCTTAGCCGCCCTCACCGCCTCCGGGACCTCGGCGCCCCTGGCGAGGTGGGCAGCGATGGCGGCGGACAGGGTGCACCCGGTGCCGTGGGTGTTCTGCGAGTCGATTCTCTCGGCCGTCAGCTCGAGGAAGTCGGTGCCGTCGTAGAGGACGTCGGTGGCGTCCCCGTCCAGGTGGCCGCCCTTCACGAGCACCCACGCCGGACCCATGTCGTGGAGGGCCTTCGCCGCCTCGCGCATCCCCGCCAGGTCGGAGAGCTCCCGGCCGGTCAGCAGCGCCGCCTCGTGCAGGTTCGGAGTGATCACCGTCGCCAGCGGAAGCAGGTCGGAGACCATGCCGTCGATGCTGTCTTTGGTCAGCAGGACGTCCTGGTTCTTGGATACGAAGACCGGGTCGACCACGAGGTTCGGAACAGAGAACCTGCGGACCGACTCGGCCACCACCTCGACGATCACCCGCCGGGAGAGCATTCCGGTTTTGGCTGCGGCGACGTCGAAGTCGGTGGCGACCTGCGAGATCTGCTCCTTGACGAACCAGGGCGCCACGTTGCTGACCGCCGACACGCCTTTGGTGTTCTGCGCGGTGAGGGCGCAGATGGCGCTCATTCCGTGCACCCCCAGAGCCAGAAAGGTCTTCAGGTCCGCCTGGATACCGGCGCCGCCGCCGGAGTCGGAACCGGCGATCGTCAAAGCGGATGGCAGCTTCAAACCCTGAGGTGGTCCCAGCCGGGTGCTTCCAGGGGGTGCTCGGCGGACTCGATCAGCAGGACCCGGCCCCGGGAGGCCTCGACGACCTCCCCCACCTTGGTGACCCTGGTGCCGGTTGCTTCGGTCACCGCTGCGATCGCCGCCTCACAGCGGTCCTCGGGGATGGTGAAGCACAGCTCGTAGTCCTCTCCTCCGCCGAGCGCCAGCTGCAGCGGGCTGTCGTCCAGGTCCTCGCCCTGCAGGTCGACCACCGGCAGGTCCGACTCCTGGATCAGCACGCCGACCCCCGAGGCGGCGCAGATGTGGCCCAGGTCGGCGCAGAAGCCGTCCGATACGTCGATCATGGCCGTGGGCAGGTGGCGGCGGAGAGCCTGGACCTCCTTGACTCGCGGCGTCGGCCGAAGGTGCGCCTTCAGCAGGTCCAGCCGGGAGCGGTTCCCGGCGCGCATCAGCCGAAGACCGGCGGCACTCTCCCCCAAGGTCCCGGTGACGCACACCGCGTCGCCTACCCGGGCGTTGCCGCGCTCGACGTACAGCCGCCCGGCCGGGTTCCCCAGCAGGGCCACCGAGATGACGATCTGGTCGCTGCGGGAAAGGTCGCCGCCGACCACGGCCATGTC
>DATABX010000390.1:0-4159 GCA_036259335.1 Actinomycetota bacterium | reverse complement strand
TCGATCGCCTTGATGCTGTCCGCCGGGATCGCCTCCATCTCCTCCTCGGTGAACACCACGTAGTTGCCCTTCTCGAACTCGTATCCCTTCACGATCTCGTCGTAGGGCACCTCCTCACCGCAGACGCTGCAGACGCGCTTGTACTTGATCCGGCCGTTGTCCTTGGCGTGGAGCTGGTTGAACCGGAAGTCCTTCTCCTCGATGGCCGTGTACAGGCCGACGGGGATCGTGATGAGCCCGAAAGTGATTGCGCCCTTCCAGATGGATCTCGATGGCATGTCCTGCCCCCTAGAGGTTTTCCCGGACTATGAGTTTAACGTCCCAACCTGCGGCTCAGCCGAAACCAAAAGCCCCGGTTGTTTATCGAAGCCGGGCCGGGAAACGAAAGTCGCTAGAGCTCCTTGCGCTGGACGGCGAAGAACGTCAGGCCCAGGGTGACCACCAGGTAGGCGATCGCCCATGCTATGCGGGCCCCGGTGCTGGAGATCAACAGCATGCTGGAGGCCCCGCTCAGGTCGCCGCCCCGCTCCAGCCGGTCCAGCGCAAGGGGGGACAACATCGTCTTGGGGGTCAGGTACCAGAGCAGCGTGATGATCACTCTGGCGGCGCCGCCGATGCGCCCGGTGTGGACGAACAGGTAGAGCGTCGACACGAAGCTGGACGAGGCGTAGACGAAGAACGCCACGAACGCCGCCAGCACGGGGTTGTTGAACAGCGCCGACATCAGCGTGGTGATCGCGACCAGCAGGGTGAGGTTGAACGCCTGCGCCGCCCAGTGGCCCCACAGCTCGGCCCCGAGGTTGCGGTCCTCGATCAGGTTGACGCCCTGGAGCAGGGTGGCGATGACCAGGCACAGCGCCGCCACCAGAGCCACGCTGGCCAGGAGGCGTCCCAGGGCGTACTGCCACCGGGCCACCGGCCGGGCCAGGACCAGCATCGCTTCGCCGTCGGCGAACGGGCGGCCGATGTTGTTCATGGACACTGCCACCGCGGCCAGCGTCGCCATGCCCTGCAGGAGGGTGACCGACAGCACGGTCGCCAGCCCGACTGCGGCGCCCTGCACGGTGGAGCTGAGGTCGTCGTTGAGCGAGACGTAGATCAGCCCCGCGCCGGCCAGCAACGCCAGGGCCAGAAAGAAGATCACCAGCTTGCGGCGGACGTGCTCGGTGACCGAAGCCCGGGCGATTGTTACCACCGGGTTCACGACTCGGCCTTTTCGATCAGATCGACGAACACCGTCTCGAGGTCGGTGCCCTCCGGCACCAGCTCGTCGATGGCCCCCTCCGCCACCAGCCGGCCCTTGTTGACGATGGCCACGTGGTCGCAGAGCCGCTCGACTTCGCTGAGCAGGTGGGAGTTCAAGATGACGGTCGCCCCGCGTTCGGTGATCGCCGCGATCTGGTTGCGGACGCTGCGCCGCCCGATGGGGTCCAGGTCTGCGGTCGGCTCGTCGAGCACGACCAGCCTTGGCTCGCCGAGGAGCGCCTGCGCCAGCGCCAGGCGGCGGATCATGCCCTTGGAGTACGCCTTGACCCGCCTGGGCGCGTCGGTCAGGTCTGCCGCCTCCAGGCGCTCGTCGATCCGGCGGTTGAGGTCGCCCGACGGGAGGCCGATCAGCCGGCCGTGCAGCCGGAGGACCTCCGGACCGGAGAGGTAGTCGGGGAAGCGGGGGGTCTCCGGTACGAACCCGACGCCTTCCCGGGAGGCCGGATTCGCCGCCGGCTGGCCGAAGAGGTCGATCGAACCGGAGTCCGGCTTCAGCAGGGCCAGCAGGCACTTGACGAACGTCGTCTTGCCCGCCCCGTTGGGGCCCAGGAGAGCGAACACCTCGCCCTCGCCGACCGTGAGGTCGACGCCGCTCAGCCCCCGCTGCGAGCGGCGGTAGTGCTTTACGAGGTTGTGTACTTCGACTGCGTTCGCCAAATGCTATCCGGCTCGGTCAGGACCGGCCGTCCAGCTGGTCCAGAATCTTTTCCAGCGGCATCTTCACGCAGGTGAAGATCGGGACGTCCCGGGCGGTGTACGCCGAGGACTCCGAACCTCGCAGCTCCTCCACCAGGTCCAGGAACTCCCCCAGCGACTCGCCTTCGAAGGCGACGACGAACTCCTGGTCGTCGATGCCGAACGAGTAGCCGGTGTGGATCGCCACGTTGGGGTAGCGGTGGCCGATCTTGAAGTGCTCGCCCATGATCTTGCGCCGCTCCTCGAAGGGCAGCTTGTACCAGGGGCGCAGCTTGTCCAGCGGGTAGACGAACAGGTAGGTCGAGCCCCGGGGGCCGGCCGGCATGTTGAACTCCTGCCCCTCGTGCTTGTGGCCCTTCAGGTAGGCCGACTTACGGGTCATCGCCAGATAGGACTGGGTCGGGATCAACCAGCGGCCGAGGGCGGTTCCGTTCAGCGAGGCCTGGAACGCCTGGATCCCCTCGGGGGAGTCGGAGATCTGCCAGAGGGCGATGTCGCAGTCCTCCCGGAGGCCGACGGTGGAGTAGGGGTAGACCTCGATGGGGGCTGCCGCTACTACTTCGGCGAGCTCCTTTTTGTGCATCGCCCGCTCCTCGTCCGGGAGACGCCGCCAGGCGGGGTCCACCTGGTAGAAGCCGTAACGCATGACTCTTCGGTTTTCCATCATCCGATCCTTTCCAGCGCCCGCCCGGCGGCCTTCGAAATTTGTTCCACATCGGCGGCAGTGTGGGCGCCGCTCAAGAAAGCCGCTTCGAACTGTGAGGGCGGCCAGTAGACGCCTGCGTCAAGCATCGCATGGAAGAAGCGGCTGAACCGCTCGGTGTCGCACTGCCTGGCCTCTTCTAGGTTGGCGACCGGCCCCTCCTTGAAAAACAGCGTGAACATCGATCCGACCCGCTGGACCGTCACCGGGATGCCGTGGCGCTTTCCGAGGCTCTGCAGGCCGTCGGCCAGGGAGCCGGTGAGCCGGTCCATGTGCGCGTAGAAGCTGGCCGGGTCGTCGGCCCCTCCCGGCTCGGCGGCGAACCGCTGGATGCCGCGGATGGTCCCGATCCCGGCGGCGACGCTCATCGGGTTTCCGGCCAGGGTGCCCGCCTGGTACACCGGGCCGGAGGGTGCGATCTGCGACATCAGGTCCGCCCGGCCTCCGTAGGCGCCGATGGGCAGCCCTCCGCCGATCACCTTGCCGAGGATCGTGAGGTCCGGGGTAATGCCGAACATCGCCTGGGCGCCGCCGTACCCGACCCGAAAGCCCGTAACCACCTCGTCGAAGATCAGCAGCGCCCCGTTCGATTCCGTCAGCGTCCGCAGCCCCTCCAGGAATCCTGGGGCGGGGGGGACGACGCCCATGTTGGCCGCCACCGGCTCGACGATCACCGCAGCGATGGCGTCGCCGGAAGCGGCGAACGCCTCCTGCACCGCCGGCAGGGAGTTGTAGGGGACGACGATCGTGTCACCCGAGGTTCCCGCAGTGACGCCCGGCGAGTCCGGCAGGCCCAGGGTGGCCACCCCGGATCCGGCCTGCACCAGCAGGGCGTCGACGTGGCCGTGGTAACAGCCGGCGAACTTGACGATCTTGTCCCGCCCGGTGGCGGCCCGGGCGAGGCGGAGGGCGCTCATCGTCGCCTCGGTCCCCGAGGACACGAACCGCACCATCTCCACCGAGGGCAGGGCGGCGACCAGCATCTTCGCCAGGCGGGTCTCGTTGGGCGTGGGGGCTCCGAACGAGGTACCGGCCATGCCGGCGGTGAACATCGCCCGCATGACCTTCTGGGGGGCGTGCCCGAGGATCAGGGGGCCCCAGGATCTCAACAGATCGATATAGCGGTTGCCGTCGACGTCGGTGACCTCGGCGCCGTAGCCCGCCTTCATAAAGACCGGGGTTCCGCCGACCGAGCCGAACGCCCGCACCGGGGAGGAGACGCCCCCGGGCATCACGGTTTGAGCCGCCTTGAACGCCTGTGCCGACTTGCGCCGCTCCACTACCGCTCGTTCATCCAGCGGGCGGCATCGAGTGCGTGGTAGGTGATCACGAAGTCGGCGCCGGCACGGACCATCGCCCCCAGGATTTCCATCGCCGCCCGCCGCTCGTCCATCCACTCCCTCTCCGCGGCCGCCTTCACCATGGCGTACTCGCCGCTGACGTTGTAGGCGCTCACCGGGACGTCGAACCGGTCCCGGACCGCCTTGATCAGGT
>DATABX010000389.1:0-2463 GCA_036259335.1 Actinomycetota bacterium | reverse complement strand
GCTCGGTCCTTTGCGGGGACCGAGCCACTTCGCTGACGATTGCCGGGCCCGTTAAGGGGCGCCGTCCGCTCGCCGGAGCCTGCGGTAGCCCGCAGCCGACAGGAGCGAGATCAGGCCGAGGCCCACTGCGCCGCCGACGTACAGGGCGGTGGTGCCGCCCGTTCTCGGCAGCGGCGCTGCCACCTGGGGCTGGACGCTGGGCACGGTTACCCGCACGCCGCCCTTGACCGCCAGGTTGATCTTGGCTCCACCCTGGGCCGAGTCAAGACCACAGTTGGCAGTGACCTGCGCCTCGTCGATGAAGTTGCCCGCCTTCGAGTCGGCATGCACATTCACTGTGATCTTCACCTCCTTCGATTCTCGTGGAGGTATTGGCCCTATATCGTTCCATGTCAACACCTTGTTCTCCGACACCGAGCTGGCAGCCGGCTCCTGTCCCCGAATCGTGTACTTGATGTTGGGGTTGGAGGTGGCGATGGTGTCGACCACTCTCACGTCGGTCAGCGTGCAGTCGTACGGGTTGTTGACCGTGATGGTGTAGGTGAAGTCGTTGCCGGCGTTGACCGGGTCCGGGTTGGCCGTCTTGCTGACGTTGATGTCCGGGCAGCTGATGCCGCCGGACGGCACGGTGGCCGCAGCCTCCATGTGACCGATCCGCACGTCCGCCAGCTCCAGGCCGGGGATGAGCGAGTTGGTCAGCTGGCCCAGGATGCCCTCGGCGCTCGGGAGCAGTGTGACCTTTGCCACGTCGACGGACGCGACCGCCGAGGTGCCGTCTTCGCTCTCCACGACGGTCGGAGCCGGGTTCAGCTCCAGGTCGACCAGGCCGAGGCCCAGAAGACCGCCTTCGCCGCCCAGAAGGCCGGTGACGATGTCGTCGATACCGAGCAGCTGGTTCAGGGTCAGGACCAGGTTGTCCACGGTGTCACCGACCAGCGGGAGGCTGTTGGTGATGGACAGCACCGGGGTGTTGCCTGCGGTGCCCGGCATGTACTGAATGTAAGCCTGTCCGGGGATACCGGTGGCCACGGCACGCATGGTCCACTCGCCCAGCAGGTTGATGGTGATCTCGGCGCCCGGAATGCCCTGGAAGAGCACGATCGGTGCCAGTGTCTGCTTGACCTCGGTCATGAGGGCGACGTTGTCGCCGATCTTCTCGCCGGCCTCGTTGGTCTGCGGGACCAGCCGGGTGCGAGCCGAGGTCCGGACTGCGCCGGGGTCCTGGTTGCCCGGGTTGGTGCCGAGCAGGGCGTCGGTGAGGTCGCCCAGCGGTCCGCCGAGCAGCGCGAGGTCCGCGACGTCACCCTGGCCGTAGCTCATGTCCTCGCCGAGGATGCAGGTGTTGGCGTCGTAGCGCGCCTGTGCCCAGCCCTCGAGGGCTCCCACGGCGAGCACGCCGGGAAGGACGTTGGACAGGTCCACCAGCCGCTTGGTCACCAGTTCGGTGGAAGGAGGCGCTGCGGCCGCCGCCTGCTGTTGGGCGAGAAGGTCGCCGCCGAGCAGGTTTACGTCGAGGCCGAAGCCCGCGCCGTAGCTGTTCTTGCCACCGACTACGGGAGAGACCGGCCGGCCGAGCTTGTCGGTCACCTGAGAGGTCAGACCCTTGGAGTTCACCGACGCTCCGGCGAAGCCGGCATCGATCTTGACCGTCGGCGTTGCGCCGATGGTCAGAGCGTCGACGTGGAGGTAGGTGCCGGTCGCGTAGCCGCCGAAAGCGGCGTCCTTGAACGGGACGGCCGCACTCGCCGGAGGCGCCAGCATCATGGCCAGAGTGGTCAGAGCGGTGAGCGCTCCGAGTCTCCGCCTCAATCTGTTGTGTTTCCTAGCCATCAGATTTTGTTCTCCTCTTTTATTTGGGAAGCAGCTGTCGCGCTGAATGTTGCCGCCATGCTATTTGATGAGCTGAGGTGAATCCAGTATTCCGGTAATACTTCCGCGATCCATCGGACCACTCTTTCGCCGATCGAGGTCCAGGCAACCTGGACCGCCTGGTTAAAATCCCCGCTACTGAGCGTGCTAAGGATTCACCATGCGTGGCTGAATGTCAAGCCTAAATTGACGCCCGGAGTCTCTAAAGTCTAGAGGGAAACGAAGAAGTTCTGGCCCGGACGGCCCCGCGGCTACGGCTCGGCATCCGGCGCAACCTCGGCCTCCTGCTCGATGAGAACGATGACGCCCTCCGGGCGGATGTCCGCCGGCTCCATGGGGCTGATGCCGACCCGGCAAACGATCCTCTTGCCCCGCCGGTTGGTCGCCCGCAGCTGCAGCTCGTGGTGGGAGGAGTCTCCTTTCAGACCAGCCATGAGGGCGGGGGCCAAAAGGTCCCTCGGCAGTCCGATATCGAGGCCCAGGAAGGGCGAACCGAGGACCTCCTCCTCCAGAAGCCCCCACATCTCGAAGCTCTGGCGGTTCCACAGCCGCACCCGGAGGCTGGCGTCGAGCACGATTATGGAGACCTTCACG
>DATABX010000388.1:0-4117 GCA_036259335.1 Actinomycetota bacterium | reverse complement strand
CCGTCGTAGTCGGTGAGGTTCCTCTCGATGGTGGCGGTCTTGCCGTTGAGCATGTGGTCGATGGCGTCCTGACGCTTCTTGCGGAGCAGGTCCAGCCGCACCCGGTCCCCCACCTTGAAGCTGCGACCGTCCTCGGTGGTGACCTCGGTCAACCCGGCCTCGTCCTCGTAGCCGGGCGGCGCGGTCAGGGGCGCCGACTGGTGGCTCCCCTCGAACCGCCCGGTGCCCATCGGCGCCAGGCCGACGTTGCCCTTGGCGTTGGGCGGCGTCGACGCATCGGGAAGCAACCCCTGGTACTCGGGCGGTATCGTCTGGAACTCGGGGAAGCCCTCGAAGCCGCCGGGAGCGACCGGCGGAGCGTCCTGGCTCCGGCCCTTGAAGCGATCGGCGAACGGGTCGACGGGCATCGAGACAAACTGCTCGTCGGGTGTGGAGCTGAGCAGCTCGTTGCCGGGCTCCCGCATCTCCAGCCGGCCGTGCATCTTCAACAGGTCCTCGGAGGTCACCTGGCGCGCCCGGGCGATCATCTCCTTCACCGCCGGCTCCTGCTGCTCGATTTCGGCCAGCATCTCGTCGGAGAGGGTCTGGGCGTGGAGCACGAGCGCCTCCTCGATCTCGGTGTTGTCGAAGAAGTTGACTTTGCTCTCCGGGGCGATCTGCGGGTGCTCGGGAAGCATGATGGCCGCGCCGAGCACCGCGTCGTCCTCCTCCACGGCCAGCACCGGCCAGGAGTTGACGTTCTTGCAGCCGGCGACCCGGGGGTCCTTGTTCTCCAGCGGCGAGACGAACTTGCCGCCTCTCACCCGGAGCATCGGGTGGGTGGAGATCAGGCTGTACAGCAGCGCCCGGGGTCGGTCCAGCCCGGCGACCTGCTCCGCCGGCACCTCCGTCCGGTTGTCGACCCGCAGGGTGATCCGGGCCGACCCGTCGTCGAGCGGCTCGGCCGAGAGGGTCACGACCCCTTTGATCGCCGTCGTCGCGTCGGCCACCTCGAACGGGAGCACCGCCGGCTCGGAGGCGAAGAAACCGACCGGCGTGTAGTCGATCTTGACCTGCTGCTCGGCCGCCCGGTACTCCCGGCCCGAAGGCACCAGGAACATCACGACGCCCTCGAGGGTGGCGTCCGGGTCGTACTCCAGGACACACTGGATCTGCAGGTGGTCGTAGAGGGTCGGCAGCCGCTCGGCGTACACCGAGGGGTACACGATGCCGAACGGGGTCGGCGTCGCGTTCTTGGCGTTGGTCGTGGTGTAGGGGTAGAGGGCGTAGCCCTCGTACAGCAGGGAGCGGGCAAGCTCCTCGACGGGCTGGCTCATGAATCGGCTTCCTTGGTCGGCTTGAACTCGTACGGGTTGAACTGGTGGAAGTCCTCGATCCCCAACAGCTTGGAGACGCAGGCGTCGAAGGTGGGCAGGCCCTGCTCGGTCTTGTACTTCATCAGGGCGTCCATCGTCGGCCGGCGCACGGTGAGCCACACGGTGTTGGGGTAGTACCAGTCGACCATCGACTTCCACACCTCGATGGGCAGCCGGAACTTCGTCGCGCTGTCCCAGGGCACCTGGACGATCTGGATGCGCCCGTCCTCGCCCCGGTAGTAGATCGATCCCGAGAAGTGAAAGCTCAGCGGGACCTCTCCGCCGGGCAGCGAGTACAGGTACTTGGTCGCCGCCAGCTCCAGGTCGAAGTTGCCGGCGACCGGAACGTCCACGGTGGTGGCTCCGGTGAACCCGGGGACCAGCACGAAGACGGTGGCCCACGGGAAGCTGCGGGTGGTTGCCGCCCACCGGCTGGGGTCGCCGAACAGCTCGAACAGCTTCTCCCGGGTCTCCGGGTCGTACGACCGCTGGTTGGGGTCGACCTGGATCTGGACGGTCAGCGCCATGGTGAAGACCTCCCAGCCGAGGCTCTCGCTGACCGCCAGGTTGAACTTCATGGTGGGGGCGGAAGCCACCTTCACCACCTCGGCGCCGAGTATCGTGAACTGCGGCGAGGGCAGCTTGCTGGGGCCGGTGTCGACGTACCCCCGCTTACCCGAGTAGACGCCGCTCGGCGACTGCTGCGCGGAAATCTCCTCGGGTGCCGCCTTCGGCGCACTGGGCGCCGGGACGGACAGGTTCTGGCCTTCTTGGTCGTTCTCGGGGCTGTTGTCGGGCGTCAAATCAACTCCAGTATGGGTTCTCGGGGGTCGTCGGGGGGCGGAGCGCCCCGACTGTTACCAGCCGGCAGCCTCTTGCTTCAAGCCTTCGAAGTACTCGGCGACCGCCTCTTTCAGCGCCGGGCCGCCCGAAATCCCCTCCCACTTGGCCTTGATCAGACCGACCAGCTCGTACGCCTGGTCGACCGGGGCGATCGAGTACTGCGGCGGGTCGGTGAGGCGGTTGATGATCAGCGCCTCGACGTCGGTCTGCAGCGTCTCGAGGATGGGGTTGAGCTTTTTCAGCTCGTCCCAGGCGTCCAGGTACAGCTCGCACTCCGTGGCGCCGGCCGGGCTCGGGTACAGCCCGATGATCTTGTTGGCAGTACCGCTGTTGAAGAAGAAGCACAGTCCGATGGGCACGCCGAAGCTCGCCCACAGCTCGTCCGGAAGGTTGAAATCGTCGAGCCACAGGACCCGGTTTCCGGTGGGCCGGTAGACCGCGTCCCCCGATCTCAGCGCCCAGCAGGTCGCGCAGACACAACAGATCCGGCGCTCCTCCAGGTGCAGCAGGTGGCGGTGCCTGGATGGGATGGGCAGCCCGCAGAGGTCGCAGATCTCGTCGGAGACCGGCTTCGGCGGCTTCACCAGGCTTTTCAGCCCGGCGATTGCCGACGGCTTGCGGCGCAACCCACCCCACCCCACCGAGCCGAGCGATCCCGGCGCAGTGTTGGAAGGCGCTTCTCCGTTGGATGCCTGTCCGTTGGAGTTCACTGAATCACTCATACCGCGAGTGCGACTCTGACTCCCACGTTCTCATCGTAAAGCAGTGGTATCGGCACCAGGTGCAGACGATCCTCGTCGAGCGACCGGCCGGCTCGCGGCAGGAAGAACTTGCGCGAGCAGGTCGGGCACGCCAGCACACCCTCCACCAGCTCGCCGCCCGAGATCGGGCTGCCGCAGCCGGCGCAGGTGTCCTTGTAGGCGAGCATCGTCCCGTCCACGTTGGCCACCAGCAGCTTGAACCCCGAAAGGTCGGCGCCCATGACCTTGCCGGCCGGAACCCGGGCCGTGCCCTCGACCTCGAACCAGGCGGACTCCTGCTTCGGCGCAGCCGACTGGGCCTTGCCCTGGGCGTTGACCACCGGCAGCATCGGGCCCTTGCCGGGCTTCGGTGCGTCGTCGATCACGCCTTCGACCTGCAGCCCGACCAGATCGGGAGCGGCTTCGTCCAGCGCCTTCTTGATGGCCAGCTCCAGAGTTGCCTGCGAAGCAGGACACCCCTTGCAGCTGCCCTCGAGGCGCAGATAGGCCACACCGTCTTTGATGCGGACCAGCTCCACCGCACCCCCGTGGGAAGCGAGGTAGGGCCGAACGCTGTCCAAGCCCTCCTCGACCCGCTCGTCGAGCGGTACCGGATAGAGGTCGTGGATCAACAGCAGGCTGGCGAAAACTCCGTCCTGGATCAGCTCGGCGCGCATGGGGGCGCCGGCGTCACCGGAGTCGGACAGTACCTGTACCACTTTTGCCAACCCCAGCCCGTAGAGCTCCATGATGGAGCGCATGAAGTCCTGTGCCGTTTTCCGAACGGTGGGATCGGACAGGCCATCAATTTTTGCGGCCAGCTCCTGGACCTTGTCCATGAGCTGCTGGGGTGAGGGGGCCTCTTGACCAGAAGGGGCGACGGCCGAAGCCGCCGCCCCCCCGGTCGCACTCATAACCACTAGTGCGTTTGTCCTTGAGCCATTAGCAGAGGCTCGTCGGGGTGTGCATGACCTTCTTGACCCGACCGCCGCCGGTGTACATGTGCACACCGCAGGGCAGGCAGGGGTCGAAGGACCGGACAGCCCTCATGATGTCGATACCCTTGAAGTTTTCGGGGCCGTTCTCCTCGAAAATCGGGGTGTTCTGAACTGCGTCCTCGTACGGGCCCGGGGTTCCGTAGCGGTCACGGACCGATGCGTTCCACGGGGTCGGCGGGAA
>DATABX010000387.1:0-5350 GCA_036259335.1 Actinomycetota bacterium | reverse complement strand
GACAACGCCCAGCACCAGAACGACCACCATGGCGATCGGCTGGGAAAAAGTAAGGGCCGCAGCGCCCCCCGCGGTGAGGATGAGAAGGATCTCGTCGGTTGCGTAGGCAGACGAAGAGAGCGCGTCCGAAGAGAAGACCGGAAGAGCGAGACGCTTGGGCAGCCGGTGCGACAGCTCGTCGTGGGAAGAAAGCGGCGGCCCCACGAACAGGCGCTTGAACAAACGATTCATATGCGGGAATCTTACGGCCCAGGTTAGAGTCGATGCGGCTGACGGTTACATAAATAAGGATGGAGCCATGCACGCAGTAATCGTGGGGTGCTGTCGGGTAGGGGCCGAGCTGGCACAGATCCTGGAGGGCCGCGGCTACACGGTCTCGCTCATCGACAAGGACCCCAACGCCTTCGAGCAGCGAGTCCTGCCCGGTTTCTCGGGGAAGAAGCTGGTGGGTATGGGTTTCGACCAGGACATCCTGGAGGAGGCCGGCATCCGGGACGCCGAGATCTTCGCCTCGGTCACCCGGGGGGACAACACCAACATCGTCTCCGCCCGGATTGCCAAGGAGCACTACGACGTCCCGCGGGTGGTCGCCCTGATCTACGACCCCCGGCGGGCGCAGATGTACGAGCGGCTCGGCATCCAGACCGTCGCCACGGTGGCCTGGGCGACCGACCAGATCCTCGCCCGCGTGCTGCCCTCGGCGAAGTCGATCGAGTGGACGATCGGCTCGGGCGAGGTGGTGGTGATCGGCTTCCCCTCGCCGGCCGCGTTCATCGGGCGGCCGGTGGAGGACCTCAGGGACCCCACCAAGGCCCGGGTCGTCGCCCTCACCCGCTTCGGCACCACCCAGATCCCGGACCTCAAGACGATCATCCAGGAGGGCGACATCATCCACCTCGCCGTCGCCCGCTCGGCTCTGCCCGAGATGGAGGAGCGGCTCGGGTTCGAGGCCTCGGACACCGCCGGGTCGGCCTCCCGATGAAGATCGCGATCGCCGGCGCCGGCAACGTCGGCCGGTTCATGGCCAAGGACCTGCTGCGGCTCGGGCACACCGTGATCCTCATCGACCAGGACGGCGACCTGATCCAGCGCCACCAGCACCGCATCCCGGCAACCTGGGTCCAGGCCGACGCGACCGAGCCGCTGACCCTCCAGGGGGCGGGGCTCCTCAGCTGCGATGTGATGGTCGCGGCCACCGGCGACGACAAGGTCAACCTGGTCTCCTCGCTGCTCGCCAAGCAGGAGTTCGGCATCCGGCGGGTGGTAGCACGGGTCAACCATCCAAACAACGAGTGGCTGTTCAACGAAGCATGGGGCGTGGACGAGTCGGTCTCCCCGCCGCACCTGCTCACCTCGCTGGTCGAGGAGGCGGTGGTGGTCGGCGACCTGGTCACGCTGCTTAGGCTGGAGCAGGGAAAGGTTCTGCTGGTGGAGATGACCCTGGACGAGAACTCCCCGGCGGTGGGCAAGGTGCTCGGCGAGCTGCCGGTTCCCCGGGACGCGGTGATCACCGCGATCATCCGGGGCGGCCACGTGGTGATGCCTCGGGACGAGACCCCCCTGATGGTCGGCGACGAGATCCTGGCACTGACGACTCTCGAGACCCAGCCGGAGATCGAGGCGCTGCTGTCCGCGCCGCAGGAGCGAGCGGCCCGAACCTAGCCCGGAAGAAGGTGCCGGTAGCTCTCGGGATTCTTCGCGAGGTAATCGGGCAGGGACTGCGCCGGGTGGCCGGTCACCCGGGGGACGGCGTCGGTCACCAGGTCGGCCTCGCCGTTTTTGATCGCCAGGTAGGAGGTCACCCAGCCCTCGATCTCCCAGTCGGGGTGGCCGGACGGCCGGCGGGAAGCCCATGCCTCCTCCAGCGTCTCGTCCTTGTAGGTAACCGTCCGCCCGCTGACCCGGGAGAGCTCGGCGGCGATCTCGTAGAAGTCCCAGGTCTCGGGGCCGGTGAGCTCGAGCGCCTGCCCGTCGTGCTCCCGGGTGACCAGGACCGCGGCCGCCACGTCTGCGATGTCGTCCCGGGAGACCGGCGCCAGCCTTCCCCGCCCCGCCGGCCCGGCGATCACTCCTTCGGCGGTGGCCAGCCACGGGATGAAGTCCAGGTACAGGCTGTTGCGGACAAAGGTGAAAGGCAGGCCGGTGGCGCGGATGTGCTGCTCGGTGGCGTAGTGCTGCCGGGCCAGGGTGAAGGTGGCGTCCTCCGCCGCCCGGAGCGCCGACAGGTAGACGATGCGGGACACGCCGGCCGCCACCGCGGCATCGACGGCGGTCAGGTGCTGGCGAAGCCGTTCGGCGTGCTCCCGGCCCGAGACCAGGAACAGGGTGTCGATGCCCTGCACCGCGGAGCGAAAGGAATCGAAGTCGCCGTAGTCGCTGGCTTCGGCGACCTCGGCCCCCAGGTCGGGAGCTGTCGACCGGTCGCGGACGATAAGGCGCTGGGTGGCGCCGGCGTCGGCAAGCCGCCTGGCGACCCTGCCGCCCACCGCTCCGGTGACCCCGGTGACTCCGATCAGTTCCTTTGCCATCCCTCCACCTTAGTTGGGAATCGGTCCTACGCTGGATTGCATGGCCCGATGGGAGGGCGAAACCGCCATGTTGCAGATCCGGGCCTCCGGGGAACAGGTCTAGGATGTCGCTCGCCCGCTCGATTGCCCTCTCCTGGCTCCGCCGGCCGGTTGTCCATTCCTACGGCCCCTCCCGCAGCCAGGTGGCTGAGTTGCACCTCCCGGCCGGTCCGGGGCCGCACCCGGTTGCCGTGGTGCTGCACGGAGGCCACTGGCGGCCCAAATGGGGCAAGATCGTCACCCGACCGATATCGGTCGACCTGGCCCGCCGCGGCTGGGCCGCGTGGAACGTGGAGTACCGCCGCCTCGGGCCGGACGGCGGGGGCTGGCCCGAGACCTTCGACGACGTCGCAAACGCCATTGACCACCTCGCCGCTCTGGACGACCCCCGCCTCGACCTGGACCGGGTGACCGTCGTCGGCCACTCGGCCGGCGGGCAGCTGGCGCTCTGGGCCGCCGCCCGTCCCGGCCTGCCCGCCGGGGCGCCCGGTTCGGACCCGAAGGTGGCGGTCCGGCAGGTCGTCGCCCTCGCCGCGGTCACCCACCTGCGGTACGCCGGCCCGGTCGCCCACGTCCTGCTGGGCGGGGACCCCGATCAGGTGCCGGACCGGTGGGAGCAGGCGGACCCGATCGCCAGGGTTCCTCTGGGCGTCCCGGTCCTGCTGGTCCACCCGGTAGACGACGGTACCGTCTCGGTCCGGCAGTCCCGGGCCTACGCCGAGGCTGCCGGCTTCGCCGGCGACGACGTCACGCTGGTGGAGCCCGAGTCGGGCGGCCACCGGGCGGCCATCCACCCGGCCACCCCAGTTTGGCAGGCGGCTGCCGGGTGGATGGAGGAGCGCCGCTCTCAGGCCGCCTCCGGCACCAGCTCGCCGGTCATGCCGCCGTGAAAGCTGCAGACGAACTCCACCGTCGAGTCCGGCATGGTGAAGGTCGCAGTGGCCACCTCACCCGGCTCGATGGTTCCGGTCGACAGGTCGAGGTCGGAGACGACGAAGTTGTGGGGAGCGTCCCCCCGGTTGGCCACCTCGACGGTGATCTCCTCGCCGGCGGCGGCGCGAACGGTGTCCGGCGAGAACTCGTTGTCCCGGGCGACCACCTTGGTGGCATCTCCGGAAGCCGGTCCCTGACCGACGTTCCCCGAAGCCGCCACCTCGCCGCCGCACGCGGCCAGCAGCAGCGCGCCGGCGGCGAGGGCCGCCAGCAGAGTGAGCTTGTGCTTCATGACTGTCCCCTTTCTTTAGGTTGGGGATCAGGCTAGGAAAGGCGAGGGCCGGGGTCGTCACCCGGAAAGGGTCTTTCGGGATACCCAATCCGGCGCAGGCGGCGCCGCCCGGTTACTTCAGCGGGGGTATGCCGTGCCCCCGGGTCACCAGGCCGGTCTCGTAGGCGAAAACCACCAGCTGGGCCCGGTCCCGGACGCCCAGCTTGATCATCGATCGGCTGACGTGGGTCTTGGCGGTCGCCGGGCTGAGATACAGCCGCTCGGCGATCTCGTCGTTGCTGAGGCCGGACCCGACCAGGCCGACGACCTCCCGTTCCCGCTCGGTGAGGAATCGCAGACGGTCCATCTCCACCGGCGGCGCCTCCGGCTGGGCGGCGAACTGGTCGATCACACGGCGGGTGACGCTCGGCGAGAGCAGGGCGTTGCCGGCGTGGACCACCCTTATCGCCTGGCGCAGATCGGCCGGCTCGATGTCCTTCAGCAAAAAGCCGCTTGCCCCCAGCCGCAGAGACTCGAACAGGTACTCGTCGAGCTCGAAGGTCGTGAGCATGATCACTCTCACTTCCTTGAGCTTTTCGTCCGACAGGATGCGTCGCACCGCCTCCAGCCCGTCCATCACCGGCATCCGGATGTCCATGAGCACCACGTCGGGGCGCTGTTCGGCGGCGAGCCGCACCGCCTCGGCGCCGTCGGCCGCCTCGCCGACGACCTGCATGTCCTCGGTGCGCTCCAGCAGGCTGCGGAAGCCCGCCCGGACGAGCTTCTGGTCGTCGGCCAGCAGGACGCGGATGGTCACGGCTGCAGGTCCACCGGAAGCACCGCCCACACCCGGAAGCCGTCCGGCCCGGGCTTGGCCTCCAGGCGCCCGCCGACCGCCTCGGCCCGCTCCCGCATGCCCCGGATGCCGTGGCCGTTGGCCGCGCCGGCCGGCGGGTTGCCTCCGTCGTCCTCTACCTGGACGGTGACGACGCCCGGCTCGTACTGAACGGTTACGGTCGCCCGGGAGGCGCCGGCGTGGCGGATGACGTTGGTGAGCGACTCCTGGACTATGCGGTACGCGGTGAGCTCCACCGCCGCCGGTAGCGGCCGGACCTCACCCTGCACCTGTAGGTCGGCGTGCAGGCCCCCGCCCTCCGCGGTCTGCACCAGCTCGGCCAGGTCGCGCATTCCGGGCGCAGGTCTGCGCTCGGTGCCGGGTTCGGGCGCCGCCCGCAGCACCCCGACGGTCGCCCGCAGCTCGGACATCGCCTCCCGGCTGGCGTCCCGGATGTTGCGCACCGCCTCCCGCACCTGGTCCGGGTACTGGTCGAGTGCGTCCAGCGCCTCCCCGGCCTGGACGGTGATCACGGTGATGGTGTGCGCCATGATGTCGTGCAGCTCGCGGGCGATGCGCAGCCGCTCTTCGGTCAAACGGCGCTGGGGCTCCGCCTCCCGGTCGGCCTGTGCCCGGCTGAGGCGCTCCGCCACCTCCGCGAGGTACCGGCGACGGTTGTGCGCCGCCTCGCCGGCCAGCACCGAGGCGACGGCCAGCACCCCGGGCATGATGATCGTCGGGCTG
>DATABX010000386.1:0-2269 GCA_036259335.1 Actinomycetota bacterium | reverse complement strand
GTCCGGCTGCCCTACCACTTCTCGGCGCTCAGCCAGGCGACGGTGCTGGCGGCCCTGAACCACGCCGACGAGATCATGGGGACCATCGAGACCATCAAGTTCGAGCGGGCGAAGATGTACGAGGAACTGTCGACCACACGGGGCATCACCGCCTTCCCGTCCGACGCCAACTTCATCCTCTTTCGCTGCGACAGCCGCCCCGCCGCCGACATCTGGCAGGCGCTGCTGGACCGCGGCATCCTGGTCCGGGACTTCTCCGAGGTTCCTGGCTGCGAGAACTGCCTTCGAGTTTCGGTGGGCACCTAGGAGGAGAACGAGAAGTTCCTCGAGGCGCTCTCCAAGCTGCTGTTCCCCCGGTGAGCCGGGTAGGCGAGGTCACGCGGCAGACCGCAGAAACCTCGATCAAGCTGCGCGTCGACCTGGACGGGACGGGCAGGACCGACGTCAACACCGGGGTGGGCTTCTTCGACCACATGCTGGACCAGCTGGGCCGCCACTCGCTGATCGACCTGGAGGTCCAGGCCTCGGGCGACCTGCAGGTCGATGCGCACCACACGGTGGAGGACGTCGGCATCTGCCTCGGCCAGGCGATCACCCAGGCGCTCGGCGAGAAAAAGGGAATCCGCCGCTACGGCTGGGCGCTGGTGCCGATGGAGGACGCCCTGGTGCAGGTGGCTCTGGACCTCTCCGGCCGGCCGCTGCTCAGCTACTCGGTCCCGGTCCCGGCCGAGGCGATCGGCAACTACGACCCGGAGCTGACCGAGGAGTTCTTCGTCGCGCTCACCCGCACCGCCGGGATGACGCTGCACATCAAGCTGCAAGACGGCCGCAACTCCCACCACATCGTCGAGGGCGTCTTCAAGGCGATGGCGCAGGCGCTCGCGATTGCAATCGAGCGCGACCCCCGGCGGGGCGACGCAGTCCCCTCCACCAAGGGAGTGCTTTGAAGAAGGTCGGCATCGTGGACTACCGACGCCCGATGCCGACGCCGCCCAACGAGGATGCCTCGTGAAGGTCGGCATCGTGGACTACCGAATGGGGAACCTGGCCAGCGTCTCCAAGGCGATCGAGGCGGCCGGCGGCACCGCGGTGGTTTCCGACCAGGTGACTGAGCTGGAGTCCTCCGACCTGCTCCTGCTCCCCGGGGTCGGCCACTTCGGGGCCGGGATGGACAACCTCGCGGAGCTCGGCCTGCCCGGCTTCCTGGTCGAGTGGGCGAAGAGCGGCCGCCCGCTGCTCGGGGTCTGCGTCGGCATGCAGCTTTTGTTCGAGGAGTCCGACGAGGGCGACGCCCGGGGCCTGGGCATCCTGAAGGGGCGGGTGGAGAGGTTCGACCCGTCGCTGAAGGTGCCGCACATGGGCTGGAACACCCTGCAGCCGCAGGAGGCCTCCGAGGTGTTCGCCGAGTTCGACGACCGCTACTTCTACTTCGTTCACTCCTACTACTGCGTTCCCGAGGACCCGGCAATCGTGGCGGCCAGCACCGGCTACGGGGTGGAGTTCGCCTCGGCGGTGCACGACCGCAACGTCTATGGAGTGCAGTTCCACCCGGAGAAGTCGAGCGACGATGGCCTGGCCCTCTACCGGAGGCTGCTGGAGGAGATCGCTTGAGCGGGCCGCCGGTGATCCTGGTGGCGGTGGACATGGTGGCGGGCGAGGTGGTCCGGCTCACCAAGGGCGACATGGACCAGAAGACGGTTTACGGCCAGGACCCGGTCCAGGCGGCCGAGGAGTGGGTGTCGAAGGGCGCCCGCTGGCTGCACCTGGTGGACCTGGACGGCGCTACCGGCACCGGCATCGACAACTCGGAGCCGATCGGCCGGATCCTCGACGCGGCTTCGGTCCCGGTGCAGATCGGCGGCGGCATCCGGTCGCTGGAGGCGATCGGCCGCTGGGTGGAGCGGGGCGCCGCCCGGGTGTGCATCGGCACCAAGTCGATGGACTTCGAGTGGCTGGCCGGGGCTGTCAAGCAGTTCGGCGACCGCCTAGTCGCCTCGCTGGACTCCCGGGCCGGCACCGTTCGGGTCGCCGGGTGGACCGAGGGCAGCGGCATGCCGACTTTGGAGGCCCTGAACCGGATGATCGACTGCGGGGTGTCCCGGATCATGTTCACCGACATCGAGCGCGACGGCACCCTCACCGGCCCGAATCTGGAAGCCATCGCCCAGGTGCTCGACGCGGTCGAGGTCCCGGTGATCGCCGCCGGCGGCGTCACCAACCTCCAGGACCTCGAGCAGCTGGCGACCCTGGCCCCGAGGGGGCTGGAGGG
>DATABX010000385.1:0-4732 GCA_036259335.1 Actinomycetota bacterium | reverse complement strand
GTAATTCTTCGTACCGACCGAAAAGAGCTGGACCGGCGACACCCGATAGAAGCGGCGCACGCTCGAACGCCTGGGTCGTCCTAGAGCTGGTGCCCGGATTCGAACCGGGAACCTACCGATTACAAGTCGGTTGCGCTACCGGATTGCGCCACACCAGCCACACCACAGTTGGGGGGCTTTGGCCCTCCGTTCCGGATCTTAGTATGCCCCCCAACTTCCCCCCTTACCTTCATGCTGCCCGGCCTGTGCCTGGCGGCGGCCGGGCCCCGCCCGCCCGGGCCTCTGCCTGGCGGCCCGCGGTCCCCCGCCCGCCGCAGTCTGCCTGGCGGTCTTCGGCTCGCGACGGGCTGGCTCTTGGTCGGGAATCCTTGCGTCCCGCCCGCGGTTTCCTTAGGGTTGGACGAAT
Organism: Actinomycetota bacterium; assembly: GCA_036259335.1. Taxonomy (GTDB): domain Bacteria; phylum Actinomycetota; class CADDZG01; order JAHWKV01; family JAHWKV01; genus JAJCYE01. The sequence continues at coordinate 4,326 of DATABX010000385.1, read as the reverse complement.
GAATTACACGCGTGTTATTAGGAGCCGGCCTTGAGCCCCTCCTCACCTCCGGGCTTCGGCGAACGGGAGCGTAAGATCCTCGAGTTCGAGCGCAACTGGTGGAAGTACTCCGGCGCCAAGGAGCGGGCCATTCGGGAGTTGTTCGAGTTTTCGGCGACACGCTACTACAACCTGCTCAACGAGATCATCGACATGCCCGAGGCCCTGGCCCACGACCCCATCCTCGTGAAGCGCCTTCAGCGGCTGCGCGCCTTCCGGCAGCGCCAGCGGATGGCCCGCCGGCTGGGTATCCACCTGTCGGAGAACGGATAGCAGATAATCTGCACCGAAGCCCATGGGAAAGCACTCATTACCGGATAGCCCCGGATTCTGGCGAGCAGTATTCCTTGCGGGGCTCCGGTACCTGGTGGTGCTGGCGCTTTTGGCCGCAGTGGGCTTTGGCGTGTACAAACTGGTCTTCGAGTCCGAGGACGACCCGGCTACCGAGGAGACGCTGTCGCCCCTGCCGACCGATCCGTTCCTCTCCGAATCCCCGACTCCCACCGAGTCGCCTGCCGTGGAGGCTTCTCCGTCGCCAAGCCCCCCGGCTGAGGGCACCAGGACCCAGGTGCTCGACGGCAGCAACTCGCAGGCCCGGCTCGACGCCGCCGAGCGCAAGCTCGAGGAGGCCGGGTACGACGTCGTAGCCAAGGGGAACGCCTCCAGCCCCTACGATCAAACCACCGTCTTTTACCACCCGGGCGCCCAGCAGACCGGGGAGGCGGTGGCGAGCCTCGTGGGCGCCTCGCTGGTCCAGCCGGTCGGGGACCGCAACCTGGACCCGGCCATCCCGGTCACCGTGGTGGTGGGACCCGACTACGCCGGCTGAAGCGGCGCCTTAACCGGTGTCGAGCTCGAGCTTGCTGTTGATCGCCACCTGCATCTCGCCGATGAGCTTGCCGCTCTCCCGGGAGGCGATGTCGAACTGGGACAGCACCCGGTCGGTGGACGAGTAGAGCACTCCGTTGTCGATGTCCAGGCTGGACATCGCGTCGCTCGTCGAGGTTCCCCGTAGCCGTACCTGCACCCCGCCCTGCTGCTCGTGGGTGACGATGTTGCCGCTGCGCTTGGTTTCGATCCGGGCGAGCTTACGTTTGCCCTTCAGCTCGAAGCCCAGCAGCTTGCCGTGCCCGTCCAGGTCGATGTTGCCGAGGTCGCCGTCCATAACCAGCGGGGTTTCCCACTCTTCGCCGATTCCCACCGGCTCCGGCGGCAGCGCGATGCGGCTGCGGATCAGCGTGGTGCCGAGCTGAAGAGCCGACGCTGCCTGGGGCGTCAGGTCGTCGGTCAGGGCCTTCACGATCTGTCCCCGGGGCCCGAGCTCGTAGCGCACCGTGGTCGGCGGCGGGATATCCAGCGACTGGTTGCCCTGCATTAGCCGCCGGGGGGTGAGCTCGATCGTGAGGACCGACGGGTTGTCGCCTTCGGCGGGGGTGACCTTCTCGTTGACGTCGATCACCATGTTGAGGCTGGTGACGCTCTGTTCGCTGGTCGAGCTGACCGAGGTCCGGGAGTCGATGGTCCAGCGGTAGCGGGTGCCGTCGCCGTCGTCGAACCGGTAGCTCAGGGGAATCTTGCCGTTCGAGCAGCCGGCAAGCGACAGCATCACCGCCACCACGATCAACCGGCCCCGAAACGATTTCATCCGCCGCAGTCTATCGACTGCCGCCGCCTGTCTGCTCGCCAGCCGGCCCGCCGCGGGCTTAGGGTGAAGCACATGGATCTCACCGAACGGATCGAACGTCTGCGCGCAGGCCGCAGCGAAACCGGCATCTTCCTGGACTTCGACGGCACTGTGGCGCCGATCGTCGAGGATCATGAGGCGGCGGCTATCGTTCCGGGCGCCCCGGAGGTGCTGGAGTCGCTGGCCAAGCTGTACAAGGTGGTTGCGTTCATCTCCGGACGCGGGGCGGCCGACCTCTACCCGCGGGTGGGGGCCGAAGGGCCCCGATATTTCGGCCTGTACGGAGCCGAGGAGATGACCGCATCCGGGCTGGTCCAGTCGCCGATGGCCGGCCGCTGGCGGGAGACCGCCGCGGCCCTGGCCACGCAGGCCGCTGACGTGATCCGGGCTAACGCCCTGACCGGCTGCGAAGCTGAGTTCAAGGACCTGGCCGTGTCCCTCCACTACCGACACTCGGGAAGTTCGGAGCCGCCGCCGGCGCTGGCGGAGTGGGCCCGCAAGGCTGCCGCCTCCAACGGCTTCCAACTCGGCGTCGGGCGGATGGTGCTGGAGCTGAAGCCGCGTTCGGTTTCCAAGGCGGCAGCCTTCCAGCGCCTGGCGGTGCAGGCGCAGGTTCAAAACGCCGTGGTGGCAGGGGACGACGCCGCCGACGTCGAGATGATGAGCCGCTCGGCCTCGGTGATTCCCGGAGTCCTGGTCCGGGTGGGGGTTGCCTCGGGCGAGGCCCCGGCCGGCCTGCTGGAGAACTCCGACTTCCAGGTGCGTTCGCCCCAGGAGATGGTGCAGCTGCTGGAGCGCCTGCTCTAGGTCAGTCGCCCGACTCGTGAAGCCGGGTAATGTCCTTCAGCTGCCGCCACACCCACTTGCTCGGCGTGTTGCGCTCGATGACCTCCCGGTTGAGCTCGGCAAGGCGGTGCTTCTCCCCGGGTTCCATGGTCAACCCCCGGTAGAGAGCTTCGGCCATCTCCTGGATGTCGTAGGGGTTGATCCCCAGGACGCCGTACTCGAGCTCGTACCAGGCCCCGGCGTTTTTGGACAGCACCACCACGCCGTCGACCTCGTTCACCGTCGGCCCCTCCTTGGCGACCAGGTTCATGCCGTCCAGGATCGGGTTCACCATCAACACGTCGTAGCGCCGGCTGCAGGCCAGCGCCCGTACGTAGTTGTCCTCGTTGATCAGCACGATCGGCTGCCAGTCGTCGGTCCCCAGCTCCTTGTTCACCTCGTCGTGGAACGCCAGAACCTCGGCCTCGTAGTTGCGGTACTCGGGGATCGCCCGGCGGGAGGGATAGAGGAGGGCGACGTGGACGACCTTCCCCATCATCTCGGGGTGGTTGTTCAACATGGTCTCGTAGGCCTTGAACCCGCGGACGACGTTCTTCGACAGCTCCAGCCGGTCGATGCGAAGGATCAGCTGCCGGCCCTCGAGCACCCGGTCGAGCCAGCGCAGGTGTTTGGCCGCCTCGGGTGAGTGCGCGAGCTTTCGCACCGCCCCGGCGTCGATCGAGATCGGGTAGTCCCTCACCACGGTGCTGATTTCGTTGTGCACCACCAGTCCGCGGGTGAAGTCGACGTCGGCGCCGAGGATGTCCTGGCAGCACATCATGAAGTTCTGCGACCAGCGGCGGGCCTGGAAGCCGACCAGGTCGTTGGCGAGCATGCCTCCGAGGATCTCCTTGGCCATGTCGCCGGGGAGCACCCGCATCATGTCGGGCTGAGCCCAGGGCGTATGGGTGAAGTGGTAGGCGAAGGCGGCCGGGACCAGGTCCCTCAGGTACTTGGCCACCATTGTCAGGTGGTAGTCGTGGAGCATGACCGGGGTGATCGACTCCGACCCGGAAATCTCCTTGGCCAGCGCCTCGGCGAAGATCCGGTTTACCTCCTTGAACGCCTCCCAGTCCCGGCTCCAGCGGGCGGTGAACCGGGGGTGCATGGGCAGGTTCCACATGCTGTGGTTCAAGAACCAGAAGACCGAGTTGGAGATGCGGTTGTAGTAGCGGTCGAAGGTGTCCCGGTCGAAGGTGAGGTAGCGCAGGCGCAGCTCCGCCTCGTCCAGGCCGGCCCGCAGGTGGCCTTCGGGGTGCGCCCGGGCCATCTTGCGGTCCCCCGCGGTGAGGGCGGCCGCGACCCACAGGCCGTCGGCGTGTTTCATCACCTCGCTGAGCGCGGTTACCAGCCCGCCGGCGCCGCGGGTGGGGATCAGGTCGCCCTGCTCGTCCTCCTCGTACTTGACCGGGCCCCGGTTCGAGGCGATCACCAGGGAGCGGCCCCGCAGCACCTCCGCCAGTGAAAAGGCGGAGTCCGTGGTCATCGGGCGGTCGTTTTCGGGGGACACAGCAAAAGGTTACCCGACTGCTCCGGCGGCGAATCCGCCAAAGCCACCGAGCCGTGTCCGGGCGACCCTATACTTGGAAGGTGGCCGTCACCAATCGTCGCCAGGCACCGGAACCGCGCGACAGTTTTCGACGGGCCGGAATAGTTTCCTGGGCCCTGATCGGGTGCCTGCTGCTGGCGTGGATCTTCCTCTACGTCCTCTACTTCCTCCGGGACGTCTTCCCACCGATCGCCCTGGCCCTGATCCTGATCTTCATGCTGAACCCGAT
>DATABX010000384.1:0-3366 GCA_036259335.1 Actinomycetota bacterium | reverse complement strand
GGGTCGAAGGGGATGCAGCTGTACCTGCCGCTCAACTCCACCGACACCTACGACGAGTCCAAGGCGTTCGCCCACGCCGTCGCCGGGATTCTGGAGCAGCAGTTGCCCAAGCTGGTGGTGAGCGACATGAAAAAGGAGCTGCGCAAGGGCAAGGTGCTGATCGACTGGAGCCAGAACGACTTCTTCAAGACCACGGTCTGCGTGTACTCGCTGCGGGCCAAGGAGACGCCGACGGTCTCGACGCCGATCACCTGGGACGAGGTGGAGGCGACCGCCAAGGATCGTGATCCGGCCAAGCTGAGGTTCTCTTCGGAGGATGTCCTGGCCCGCATCGGTTAGCAGGGAGACCTGTTCGCCCCGGTGTTGTCCCAGCAGCAGACGCTGCCGAAGCTCCAATAGACTTCGGGTCATGAACATCGAGACCTGTCACGTCGTCACCGCCACCTACTGCGAGGGTGCCGCCGAGAAGCGGGCGCCTTACCGGGAGGCCCATCTGGAGCGCGTCGGCAAGCTGATCGACGCCGGAGCGGTGATCGTCGCCGGTGCACTGGGCGACATGAGCGCCTCCCTGCTGGTGCTGAACATTGAAGGTGAGGACGCAGTCCGGGCGGTGATCGAGTCGGACGTCTACTGGCAGAACGGCATCTGGACCGACTACGAGGTGAAGCGCCTCAACCGGGTGGTGCCCTAACAGGTCCATCCAGGCGCATCCTCCGGTTTGACCTCGGCGGTCGGCGGCAGTGTAGCCTTACCGCTCATGCGCACCCGACTCCTCTGCCTCTTGTTGCTCGTCGCCCTGGTGGCGGCGGCCTGCGGCGGCGACTCCGAGCCGCAAGCGGCCCGCCGGTCCGCCACCCCCTCCGAGTCACCTTCTCCCCCGCCCGAGCCCGTTCGGTGCCCGCTCACCGGAGTCGAAGCCGGTGCAGTCGACATCAACCGGCCGGCGATGGCGGTCAAGATCGACAACCACCCCCGAGCCCGGCCGCAGGCCGGGCTGGAGACCGCCGACATCGTGTACGAGGAGTTGGTCGAGGGGGGCCTGACCCGCTTCATGGGCATCTACCACTGCGGCGACGCCGGCGACCTCGGCCCGGTTCGCAGCGCCCGGGCAGTCGACCCCGACATCATGGTGCAGTACGCGCCGGTCCTGTTCGCCTACTCCGGCGCCTCTCCCAACAACCTCAACAAGGTGGCGGCCACCGCGGGCATCGTGAACCTGATGCATGGCTCCAACGGTCCGGCCTACTCCCGCCGCGGCGGCCGGAGTGCTCCCCACAACCTGTTCACCTCCACCGAGAAGATCCGCGCCCGGCCGGCTGCCCAGGGGGTCCAGGGGCCACCGAGAACCGGCATCGTCTTCAACCCGGATCTCGGTGCCGAGGCATCCCCGTCGCCCTCGCCCTCGCCAACCGGCGGGGCCACCGCTTCGCCGGGTGCGCCGGCCCCGCCCGCGCCTCCGCCGGTGGCGGTTCCCGGTAACCGCATCTCGTTTGCTTACTCGGCGGCTGCGTCGGTGAGCTACACCTACGACCCGGCGAGCCGTCGTTACCTTCGGAACCAGGGTGGCGGGCCGCACAACGCCGCCTCCGGCACCCAGCTCGGCGGGACCAATGTTGTGGTGATGAAGGTTCCGGTCAGCCGGGGAGGCAGCTCTCCCGAGATCGCCGTAACCGGTTCCGGCGAGGCAGTCGTCCTGCGTAACGGCGAAGCGATCGTGGGGCAGTGGCACCGCGGGACCCTGGGCGACCAGACGACATTCGTCGACGCCGCCGGCCAGCCGATCGAGTTCGCCGTGGGCAACACCTGGATCAACCTGCTGCCCAACGACCAGGGCTGGACCCTGGAGTAGGGAGCCGGCTCGGCGGGGGTCGGCGCTTGCGCCGGCCGGGTCAACTCAGGTAGAGGTACCGCTCCAGGATCGCGGCCTCGGCCTCCAGCCGGTCCGCCTCGTCGTTGCGACCGGCGGTGCGCAGGTAGCCGGCGGAGTTCCGCCGCTCCTCCACCTCGTCGAGGACCACCAGTTTGACCTCCTGCGGGGTGAGCTCCCGCCGCGCCACGTCGCCGTAGCCGAGGTTGCCCATAGGCTTTTCGCTGTCGGGCGGCACCGCCGGCAGGGCCTCCTTGTTGGAGATCGCGCTGAGCACCGAGCGCAGCACCATCATGGTGGCCCGGTCCTGCTTCTTCATGGCGGTGATCAGCTCGGCCTGCAGCACCTGGCGGAGGTTGGACTCGGGCACGCTAGCCGGCCAGCGCTGCTTTGACCGCCTGGGCGATGCGTGAGCCCTCGGCCCGTACGCCGGCCCGCTCTCGAACCGCCTTGATCACCGCGCCCATCGCCCGAGGTCCATCGATGCCACTGTCCCGGGCGGCCTGCACCTCCTCGGCGACAATCGCACCAAGCTCTTCGTCGCTCAGCTCTGCCGGGAGGTAGGGCGACAGAACCTCGATCTCCGCACGCTCCCGCGCCGCCAACTCGTCCCTCCCGGCCTTCTCGTAGATCTCGGCGGCCTCCCGGCGCTTGCCGAGCTCGGAGCGGATCACGCCGATCACCTGGTCGTCGCTGAGCGTCGACTGTGACTTGCCCGCAACCTCGGCCTTGCTGATGGAGGTGAGGACGCTGCGCAGCGTGGACTTGGCCACCTCGTCCCGGGCACGCATCGCCGCCGTCAGGTCCTCCCGCAGGCGGTCCTTGAGCGCGACGTCATTCATGGGCGGCAGCGGGTGCTTTTAGGATGCCGGAGCCTTCCGTCCGGTGATGGCGGCGGCAAACATCTCGTCGGCGACGGCGTGGGTGAGATCGATCCGAACGTCGTCGAAACCGGCCCTGCGCAGGGCCTCGGTGAGCTCGCCTACGCTGAGCGCGCCGGCGATGCAGTCGACGTAGCTGCCCCGGGCTGCCCGGTCCTCGGGCGACAGCGTGTCCGAAGCGACGACGTCGCAGATGCCAATGCTGCCACCGGGCCGCAGGACCCTGGCGATCTCGGCGAAGACCGACTGCTTGTCGTCCGACAGGTTGATCGCACAGTTCGAGATCACCACGTCCACCGAGCCGTCGGGCATCGGCACCTGCTCCATCTCCCCGGACACGAACTCTACGTTTTGAAGCCCGGCCGACCGCTTGGCCGAGTTGGCCAGGGCCACCATCTCGGGCGTCAGGTCGACGCCGACCACCCTGCCTTGCGGCCCGACCCGCTGGGCGGCAAGAAAGGTGTCGACTCCCGACCCGCTCCCGAGATCGACAACGACCTGCCCGGGCTGGAGTGGGGCAATTGCGGTCGGGTTGCCGCAACCGCAGCTGGCCGACACCGCCAGGCTCGGGAGCGCAGCGGTCTGGGAAGCGGGATAAAGGGACGCCCCGAAGGCTTC
>DATABX010000383.1:0-2285 GCA_036259335.1 Actinomycetota bacterium | reverse complement strand
CGCCACCGTCGCCACTGCCGCCGACTGCGCCGCCGGTACCGCCGCCGGCGCCGCCTTCGCCACCGTCGCCGCTACCGCCGCCGCCGCCGCCGGCGCCGGTCTCGCCGGAGGTGCCGCTGTCGCCGGTGCCGAGGTCGAAGCCCTGCTCACACTCGGTGGAGTCGGCTCCGTCACCTTCGGCGTCGCAGTCGACAACCGCTACTGCGGTGGGGACGAAAAGGGCGGAAAGCATGGCAATCCATAGGATGCTCCCGAAAAGTTTCTTGAAGCTCATTCACAAACTCCGATCTGTGGACGTGTCTCAGTCACGGCTAACTGCAACTGAGTAGGAACTGATGACCGTAGCCCCGAACCTGGGGCATGACCAGTGCACAGTCAAACCGTTCTGCGCGGAAAGTTCAAGCTCATTTCCAGGCTTGCCGGTTGGGAACGTTCAAAAATCCGGTGCACCGGCCGGCCGCCCGGCTTGCTCTGGACTAGGAGTTGGTTTCCAGATAGCGTCCGGATCATGGAGAACGAGCCACTCGCTCCCGTCCCCGATCTGCGGGCCCGCGGCGTGGGCGAGATCATCGACGCGGCGATGAAGCTCTACTTCGCCCGCTGGAAGACCTTCATCCCGGTTGCGGCGGTCTTCATGGTGCCCTACGCCGCAGTTTCGTCGATCGCCGGAGCCAGCATGCAGTCCGAGCTCGGTCCGGGCGGTTTCTTGGCCGATCCCCAGGTCATGCCCTCGCCCGACGAGCTGATCGGCGCCTTCGCTCCCTTTGCGGTGCTCGGCCTGGCCGCCCTGCTGCTGTATCCGGTCCTCGCCGGCGCACTGGCCTGGGCGGCGGCCCGCGCCTACCTGGGAGAAAACCCGCCGGTCGGCAGGATCGTGGGCTTTGCCTTCTCCCGGTTCGGCCCGTTGCTGCTGGTTAGCATCCTCACCGGTCTGGCGGTCGTGGCGGTGTTCGTGATACCGCTGCTTATCTGGCTGCTGGTCACGATAGCCATCGATGCGCCGTTCCTCTTCTTCCTGGGCTTGGTGGTTCTCCTCGTTCCGGTGGCCTTTGTGATCGTGCGCCTGCTGCTGGCTCCCACTGCTCTGGTGGTCGAGAACGTCCGGGGCAGCGCGGCGCTCCGGCGGTCCTGGAACCTGGTCAAGGGAAGCTTCTGGAAGGTCGTCGGGACGACGCTTCTGGCGTCGATCCTGACGTTCATCGTCCAAGCCATCCTCACCGTGCCGTTCTCGATCCTGGCGCAGTTTTTCGCCGAGGACTCGCTGGCGTTGAGCGCAGTCTTCTCGTTCATCGGCGGAGCGCTGGGCGGGGCGCTGATAACCCCGTTCGGGTTGATAGTGCAGGTCATCCTCTACTTCGACCTTCGCATCCGTAAAGAGGCGTTCGACCTCAGCCTGATGGCCCAGCAGCTGGAACAGTAGACGGGTTGGCGGCCGCACCCGAAGCGCCTGCAGCATTCGATCTCACCACCGACCCGGTGGACCCGGGAACCTCCGAGGCCGCCCTGCGGTCCGCCTACGAGGGCCTAACGCCGGATCCGGGGCTGTGGGACAGCATCAAGGACTCCCTGGTGCGGGCAGTGGGCTGGCTGATCGACGTCCTCGGCCGGTTCCTGGCTGGGGGATCGGGCGCCGGCAGGGTGGTGGCGTGGACGGCGGCGGTTGCGCTCACGCTGGTGCTCGCATGGGCCGGGGTCTGGCTGCTGCGCCGGGTCGGCCTGGTGAAGGAGTCCTCGGCGGCCGCCGGTGCCCGGTCGGCGCCCCCGGTCGACTGGCAGGCCGCCGCCGACGGCGCCCTGGCCCGGGGCGATCTGGTCGAGGCCACGCGGGCTCTGTACCGCCAGCTGCTGGCGACGCTGGCCCGGAAGGGCTGGATCACCGACCGGCCCGGTTTGACCGCGGGGGACTGCCGCCGGGCCGCGCGCCGGATTCCGGGCCTCTACCCGGAAATTGCGGTCGCCACCCTGGCGTTCGAAAAGGTTGCCTACGGCAAGCGCTACGCCGAGCCGGAGGACGTCGAAGCCCTCAGAAGGGCTGAAAGCCTCGTCGCCGCGGCCCCCGGACCGCCGGCGCCTCCGGGAGGGGTGGCGGCGTGAGCCGGCAGACCGTGGTTCTGGTGCTGATCGTCGTCGCCTCCGCGGTTTTCGTGGGCATCTCGGCCACCCCGCGCCAGGACGGTGGACGTGGTCCGGATGGCACCGTGGCGCTTCGCCGCTATTTGCAGGGGATGAACCTGGACGTCGCCACCTCGGCAGTCCCGCCCGACCCGGGGAACGGCACCTTCTTC
>DATABX010000382.1:0-3395 GCA_036259335.1 Actinomycetota bacterium | reverse complement strand
CCGCCCAGGGAGTGGCCGCCCTGCGGGGGCGGGACAAGGTCACGGTCGTGCTGCCCGAGTCGATCCGCAGCATGGGCGACTGGATCGAGCAGCTGATCGCCGAGTCGACTGGCAAGGAGGGCAAGGGCATCCTCCCGGTGGTGGGTGAGGACCTGGCGCCGCCGGACTGCTACGGCGCCGACCGGCTGTTCGTCTCGCTGGGCGAGGCGGCGGGCCTGGAGGATCTGGCGGCAGCCGGGCACCCGGTGATCCGGATCGACTACTCCAAGCCGGCCGACCTCGGTGGGGAGTTCTTCCGCTGGGAGTTCGCCATCGCGGTGGCGGGCCAGGTCCTGGGGATCAACCCGTTCGACCAGCCCAACGTCGCGCAGGCCAAGGACGCCACCAAGCAGATCCTCGAGGCGGGCAGCTTCGACGACCCGGGCACCGACGACCTGGCTGCGGCGCTGGAGTCGATCCAGGCCGGGGACTACGTCGCGATCCTGGCCTACCTCGACCGGACCGATGAAACGGAAGGCACGCTGCAGCAGGTTCGCCTGAAGCTGCGGGACACCCACAAGGTGGCAACGACCACCGGCTTCGGCCCCCGCTACCTTCACTCGACCGGGCAGCTTCACAAAGGGGGCCCCAACACCGGGGTGTTCGTCCAGGTGATCGATCCGGACATGGGGGAGGACCTGGCCATACCCCACGCGACCTACTCGTTTGGTGACCTGATCCGGGCCCAGGCGCTGGGGGACTACCGCAGTCTCCAAGCCGCCGGCCGCCGGGTCGTGCGGGTCACCCTGGACCAACTGCGGAAGGTGGTGCTATGAAGATCGGACTGGTAGGGCTGGGGCGGATGGGCGGCAACATGAAGGAGCGCCTGGAGCGCGGCGGCCACGAGGTCATCGGCTACTCACGCTCCAACACCCAGCAGGCGAAAGACCTGGCCGACCTGGTCCGCCAGCTGCCGGCTCCGCGGGTGGTGTGGCTGATGGTGCCGGCGGGTGACGTAACCCAGCGCAACGTCGACGAGATGATGAAGCTGCTGGAGCCGGGGGACGTGCTGATCGACGGCGGCAACTCCAACTTCCGCGACTCCATCCGCCGGGCCTCCGAGGTCGAGACCCACGGCATCCGCTGGGCCGACTCGGGTACCTCAGGAGGAATCTGGGGGCTGACCGAGGGCTACTCGCTGATGGTCGGGGCCCACGAGGACACTTTCGAGATCATCGAGCCGCTCTGCGAGACGCTGGCTCCTCCGAACGGGTACGCCCGGGTGGGACCGCCGGGCGCCGGCCACTTCGTAAAGATGGTCCACAACGGGATCGAGTACGGCATGATGCAGAGCTTCGCCGAGGGCTTCGAGATTATGCGGGCCTCGAAGGAGTTCGACCTCGACCTGCACCAGGTGGCGACGGTGTGGCGGCAGGGCTCGGTGGTCCGGTCCTGGCTGCTGGACCTGGCGGCTTCGGCGTTCGAGAAGGACCCCGACCTCGAAGAGTTGAAGGGCTACGCCGAGGACTCCGGCGAGGGCCGGTGGACGGTCCTCGAGGCGGTCAACACCGGCGTCGCGGCGCCGGCCATCTCGGCCGCCCTCTACGCCCGCTTCGTCTCGCAGCAGGAGGAGTCGTTTGCGATGAAGGTCATCGCCGCCCTCCGACGGGAGTTCGGAGGCCACGCGGTCAAGTCGCAGTGAGTGTTTAACTACTATTGAACGGTGCATATAGGATTTGCCGATCCTACGGCTCGCTTCGAAGGGAATAAATACAGGGTCGGTTCGTTTCTAGGTACGAGAGAGAGGAGGAAGGCCCCCGGCCATCCTGAGGCAGAGGTCGACCAGTTCGGCCCCGGGATGTGTAGTGGCCTATCCAGGACATGGGAAATCTTAAAGAAGTAACCGATGGGGACTTTCAGGAGTACGTGCTGGACTCCGACACCCCTGTACTCGTCGACTTTTGGGCCGAGTGGTGTGGACCCTGCCGTGTAGTAGCCGGCGAGGTGGAGAAGCTGGCGGTCGAGCTCGAAGGCCGGATGAAGGTCGTCAAGCTCAACATCGACGAGAACCCTCGGGTCACCGGCAACTACGGGATCATGTCGATCCCCTCGCTGGTGCTCTTCGCCGATGGGGACGAGGCGACCCGGGTCGTCGGCGCCCGCCCGGCGAGCGCCATCAAGAAGGCCATCGAGGGCTTTCTTCCCGCCTCGGCGGACGCCGCTTCGGCGTAAAAGGTTTATAGCCAGTCAAAAAGCCGGCTCCTCGAGAGCCGGCTTTTTGCTGTTCGAGGGAAATTGTGAGCTCCAGAGGTGTCGTGGCGGTGCGCGGAATCGGCGACGTCGGTTCCGCGGTGGCCCACCTGCTGTTCCGGTCCGGCTACCCGGTGTGGATCTCCGACGAGCGGGAACCGGCCGCTCCTCGCCGGGGAATGGCCTTCGCCGACGCCTGCTTCGACGGCTCGGCCACGCTGGAGGGTGTGACGGCCACCTGTTTCGACGACCCGGGCGAGCTGTTGAGTGCGCTGACGGCCGGGGAAGTCATTCCGGTGTACCGGGGAGACCTGTTCGAGGTGTTGCGGTACCTCGGCACCGAGGTGCTGGTCGACGCCCGGATGCGCAAGCATGCCCACCCGGAGAGCCAGATCGAGCTGGCTCCGCTCACCATCGGCCTGGGCCCCAACTTCGAGGCCGGATTGACCGCCCACCTGGTGATCGAGACCCAGTGGGGCGAAGAGCTGGGCCGGGTGCTCGCCTCGGGACGCACCAAAGAGCTGGCCGGCGAACCCCGTAACTACGGGGGGCACGCCCGGGAGCGGTTTATCTATGCACCGGTCGCCGGGGTCTTCCGGACCGCACGCCGCATCGCCGACCGGGTCGAGCCGGGCGAGGTGGTGGCCCACATCGACGGCACCGCTCTGGCCGCGCCGCTGGGCGGCATCCTGCGGGGGCTGGTGCACGACGGGGTCCGGGTCCTACAGGGGGCCAAGGTGGTCGAGGTGGACCCTAGATCCGACCGGTCGAAGGTGCGGGGGATAGGGGAGCGGCCCGCCCGGATAGCCGAGGGAGTGCTCGAGGCCATCGAGGCCGGTTAACTGCGATGAAGCACTAGGGTAAGACCATGGAACCGCAACAGCTCGTCACCGCCCGGGACCAAGTCGTGCTGGTCGACGTCCGTGAGGACCACGAGTGGAGCGCCGGACACATCGAGGGCGCCCTCCACATACCGCTCGGCCGCCTGGCAGAAGAGCTGGCCGGGCTGCCGAAGGACCGGATGGTGGTCACCGTCTGCCGCACCGGTCCGAGAAGCGAACGGGGCGCCCGCACGCTGAAGGAAGCCGGCTACGACTCCGACTTCCTGGCCGGCGGTGTGTCGGCCTGGGCATCGGCGGGCCAGACGCTGGTGGACGACGCCGGAA
>DATABX010000381.1:0-2210 GCA_036259335.1 Actinomycetota bacterium | reverse complement strand
AGCGAATTTCGTAATACATGAAGAAAATAACAGCAATCAATGAGACAAAGTAGACTATTAAGGGGCCCGATCCGCGCGGCCAGCTCGTCGAGCCCGCGCGCCCAGCCCTCGACCTCCTCCACGCCAACCATGCTCAGGCCCTCCTCAGGCCCGAGCCTAGCTCCTGAACCGCGGCTGTAGTACTAGGTAGCGCGCCGTTGCCCTGTTTCGCGCGCGCATGGGCTATGCTGGTCTGCCCCCTGAAAAGTGGTCCTCCCTAAACTATGGCTTTGAGCCCAGTGGAGGACATGAAGATGCCGAGGAAGAGACACACGCCTGAGGAGATCGTTGCGAAGCTGCGGCAGGTTGACGTGCTGACGTCGCAGGGTCGCTTGGTGGCGGAGGCGATCCGCTCGATCGGTGTAACTGAGGTGACGTACTACCGCTGGCGACAGGAGTTTGGCGGCCTGAAATCGGACCAGGTGAAGCGCCTGAAGGAGCTCGAAGCTGAGAACGCCAGGCTCCGGCGCGCCGTATCGGACCTCACGCTCGAGAAGCTGATCCTCAAGGAGGCGGCCTCGGGAAACTGGTGAGCCCCGCCCGCCGCCGGGCCTGCGTAGACCATGTTGTTGCCGAGCATGGCGTGTCGGAGCGCTTTGCCTGTCGGGTCCTCGGCCAGCATCGATCCACGCAACGCAAAACACGGGCGACACCTGCCGACGAGGCGGCTCTCACCGCAGCCATCGTCGAGCTTGCGCTCCAGTACGGTCGGTACGGCTACCGCCGGATCACGGCGATGCTGCACGCGCAGGGCTGGGTGGTGAACGTCAAGCGCGTCGAGCGCATCTGGCGGCGAGAGGGGCTGAAGGTGCCGGCCAAGCAGCCCAGGAGAGCCCGGCTCTGGCTCAATGACGGCTCGTGCATCCGGCTCAGGCCGGAGTACCCGAACCACGTCTGGTCCTACGACTTCGTCGAGGACCGCACCCACGACGGGCGGAAGTTCAGGATGCTCACCATCATCGACGAGTTCACCCGCGAGTGCCTGGCGATCCGGGTGAGCCGCAAGGCCAAGGCCGTGGACGTGCTCGACGCGCTCTCGGATTTGTTCATCTTGCGCGGCGCACCCGGGCACATTCGCTCCGATAATGGCCCCGAGTTCATCGCCAAGGCCGTCCGCGAATGGATCGGGGCTGTAGGTGCGAAGACGGCCTACATCGAGCCAGGCAGCCCCTGGGAGAACGGGTACTGCGAGAGCTTCAACTCCAAGCTGCGCGACGAACTCCTGAACGGGGAGGTCTTCTACTCGCTCCAGGAAGCCAGGGTGATCATCGAGAGCTGGCGGCGACACTACAACACCGTTCGCCCACACTCTTCGCTCGACTACCGGCCGCCAGCTCCCGAGGTGGTGCTATGGCCGGCTGCGCAACCAGGACCCGCTTCGCCGGCCACCCCAGCCGTCGCGCCAAGACCGACTATGCACTAACATCCAACCTGGACCACCAGATGGGGGCAGGCTAGGCGTAGACCAATCTGGTGAACAAGGCGGGACCGACGGCGAACTGACCCCACTTGGCGTCGTAGCCTGGGGTCCAGCGGCTCCTTGCACCAGGGGTTCACCGCCACATGCGCATTCCGATTGACCGGGAATCGGCGGCGGAGCAGAGTTCCGATCCACTATCGTCGTGGGCCTCCTGGCCGCCCGGAGCCCCGCGGAGAGAGCGCCCATGACCACGAGCAGAGGCTTCACCGGCCGCCCGCGGGCCAAGGCGGACGGCGAACGGGTCCCGCCCGGCCAGTACGTGACCGAGGACTTCCCGGTCCTGAGCGCCGGGCCGACGCCGCGGACGCCGCTCGACAGGTGGACCCTGGCCGTGCAGGACGGCGGGTCGCTCGCGGGCGAGTGGACCTGGGAGGCGTTCCAGGCGCTGCCGCGGACCGAGCTCACGGTCGACATCCACTGCGTGACCAAGTGGAGCAAGCTCGGGACCGTCTGGGAGGGCGTCACGATCGACGACCTGCTCGCGGCGGCGCCTGGAACGCCTCCCAGCTCCACTCGCCCGCGAGCGACCCGCCGTCCTGCACGGCCAGGGTCCACTCGTCGAGCGGAGTCCGCGGGGTCGGCCCGGTGCTGAGCGCCGGCCCGACGCCGCGTACGCCACTCGAGAAGTGGACCCTGGCCGTGCAGGACGGCGGATCGCTCGCGGGCGAGTGGAGCTGGGAGGCGTTCCAGG
>DATABX010000380.1:0-2023 GCA_036259335.1 Actinomycetota bacterium | reverse complement strand
GAGGCGCTGGGCGCCAAATTGACGACGCTCACCGACGAGCAGTCGGCGTACCTGGGGATCCCGGTCGAGGGCCCGTACAAGCCCGACCACTACCGGTACTGAGCGGCCGCCGCGCTAGCGGCCCCTCAGCCGGGCCTTCACCTCGTCGATCAGGTCGATCGGGGTGGGGTCGACCCCCTGCGCAATCGCCAGGTAGGTGGCGACGAAGTCCCCCACGTAGATCAGGTCGAGCAGCCGGGCCAGAGCCGACGACGCCTGGGTGTGCACCTCGGTGCTGAACGCGGCGCGCTCGGCCAGCAGGGGCACAGTGACGCCGAAGCGGTCCCGTATCCGGGGGTGCTCGCCGAGGTGGCGCAGGCCGATCATCGCAAAGCGGGAGCTCGCCTGGGGGCCTCCGGCGGTCCACCCCATGACCTCGTTGTGGTTCATCTCCGACAGGGTGTTCTCGAAGGCGTGGATCTTGCTGCACTCGTTGAGCTGGCACTTCCACCGGTAGGCGGCCACCGCGCCCAGGCCCTCGGCGCCGTATATCACCGGGATGGTGCCGGTCATCGAGTGCGCCAGCCTTTTGGCCAGGTTGTCGGTCATCGGGACCTGCCGGCCCAGGCCGGCGCCCCGCGCCTGGAGGACTTCGACCGTCTCCGCCACGTCGGCCTCGTAGTTGTCCAGCCCCAGGCTCTGGCAGACCGCAAGCATCGGCATCGACAGGTACCCGAGTGCCGCCCGGGGCTGCAGGCCGGCTTTCAGCGGGACCATCGGATAGCCGTGCTCGTCGCTCCAGCGGGCCAGGGTGCCACCGGAGCACACGGCGACTATGCGGGCGCCGGCGGCGTGCGCCTTGCGGTACGCCTCGAGGGTCTCCTCGGTCTCGCCGGAGTAGGAGACGGCGAAGACGAGGGTGTTGGGCCCCACCCAGCCGGGGATCCCGTAGCCCTTCGAAACCCGGACCGGGAGGACGAAGCCGACCCCCATCGCGGCCCGGAGCACGTTTCCCGAGATGCCGGAGCCGCCCATGCCCAAAACCACCACGCCGTCGATGCCGCCGGCCTCGGGCAGGCGGGCGAGCTGCTTTCCGAGCAGCCAGCCGTCGGCCACCTGCTGCGGGAACTCCTCGACCAGCTTCAGAAACCCCTTGGGATCGGTCCGCGCCAGGACCTCAGGGTTGTCCAGATCGGTCAATCCTTCACAGCCTCCTCGACCAGCATGTGCGGGATGCCCTTGACCACCCGGTAGCGGTAGCCGCACTCGCCGGTGCACACGATCAGGTCGTCCTGTTCCCGGTACTCGACGTCGCCCCGGCAGTTGGGGCACACGAGCAGGTCCAGCAGCTCCCGGTCAAGCACCGAGCCCCTCCTGCGAAGCCGCGATCACCCGGCGAAGCTCGGCGGTCTTCGAGACGCCGAGCTCCGCGTCGCGGGCCTCCACGTTCAGGCGGAGCAGCGGCTCGGTGTTGGAGCCGCGGGCGTTGAACCACCATTCGGGGTAGTCCACCGTGAGGCCGTCGGACCAGTCGTGCTCGCCGTCCGGGCAGGCCTCGGCCAGCTTTTCCAGCGCTCGTTTCTGGTCGGCGACCACCGTGTTCAGCTCCCCCGAGTTCCAGTAGCGCCGGAGGGGCCGGAGAACGTCGCTCATCCTGCCCTGTTGCTTGCTGAGCGCCATCAGCACGTACAGCGCGCACAGGATCCCGGAGTCGGCCCGGAAGTTGTCGCGAAAGTAGTAGTGGCCCGAGTGCTCGCCGCCGAAGGCCGCGCCGGTCTCGGCCATGACCTGCTTGATGAACGAGTGGCCCACCCGGGTGCGGATCGGCTTGCCGCCCTTCTCGAGGATCACCTCGGGGACCACGCGGGAGCAGATCAGGTTGTGCACGATGGCGGCGCCGGGCTCGGCTTCCAGGACCTCGCCCGCCACCAGGGCGGTCACCAGGCTTCCGGAAGCCGGCTCGCCCTTCTCGTCGACCAGGAACACCCGGTCGGCGTCGCCGTCGAACGCCAGACCCAGGTCGGCGCCGCTTTCGGCGATCGCC
>DATABX010000379.1:0-3395 GCA_036259335.1 Actinomycetota bacterium | reverse complement strand
TGCGGGCCAAGGGCGTATTGATGCAGCAGCACGGCCTGTCCGAGCAGGACTCCTTCCGCTCGATCCAGAAGCTGGCAATGCAGCAGCGCAAGAGCATGGCCGAGGTTGCCCAGCAGCTGCTAAGCAAAATTGAGACTTAAGGGTCTAGCTGCTCACGTTCTGATTGCGTTGGCCCTGGTGGCCTGCGGCGGCGCAGAAGCCGCCCCCGAGGCCGGCAGGGAGATTCTCGTCCTCGGGGTCATGGGCACCTCCGACTCCGACCAGCCGGCAGTGGTTGCGATGATCCGCGGCGTCGAGCTGGCGGTCGGCGAGTACAACGGCAACCCGGACTTCCGCTACGAGATAGAGCTCGAGGAGTTCAACACCCAGCCGGCTCCCGGCGAAGCCGGGGCCGGGGAGAGCGAGATCGCCAACGCCGAAAGGCTCATCGGGGTGGTCGGCCCCTTCGCCGCCGCCGAGGTGTCGTCGCTCGGCCCGGCCCTGGAGAGCTCCGGGCTGTCCTACATGGTCCCCTCGGTTACTTCGACCTCGGTTCCCGGCGACGGTTGGCGTGGATTTCGCCGGTTGGTGGCCAACGACCGGCAGGAGGGGCGCAACCTGGCCGCGGTTGCGGCCGATCGGGTCGGCGGCGGCATCGTGCTGGTCACCGAGGACTCCCCCGAGGGAGAGCCCTTCGCCGAGGGCGCCAAGGAAGCCCTGGCGGCGCTCGAGCGGGCCCCCGGCCGCGTCGACACCGTCGAACCCGGAGACCCGCCGGTCAACCTCTCGGCCGCGATCGTCAAGGCGGCTCCCGAAGCGGTCCTCTACGGAGGGGGCGGCGCCAGCGGCAAGGCTCTTCTGGACGAGCTCCGCAAGGCCGAGTTCCAAGGAGTCGTGGTTGCATCACACCAGCTTCGGGAGTTGAATCCAGATGGACTGGGAGGAGGGGTGATAAGTGGCTCGGCGGCGGCAGACCCGGCGGATCCCGGCGTGACCGACTTTGCCGGCCGCTTCGAGGACGAGTTCGACTCGCCGGCGCCGCCGTTCGCGCTGGAAGCCTACGAGGGGGCGGTGATGCTCCTGGAGGCGGTGGAGGAGGTCCAGGAGGACCCGCGCGAGATCACCCGCTTCCTCCAGCTCAATCGCCGGTTCCGGGGCGACGCGAAGACCTACGAGTACGACGAGCGCGGAGAGCTGGTCAACGCCCCGGTGTGGGTCTACGAATCCACCAACGGTGGCTGGAGGCTCTCCGGCCGCTCCGACCGGGTCATCGAGAGTTGACCATGCACTACCGCCCCGACACGCCGGCCGAACCGCCGGTGGGAACCGGCGGGATCGTCGGCGGCGTGGCCCTGGGTCTGGTGGCGGGCCTGGCCTGGGAACTCCTGTCCATCCAGACCGACTGGCGGCTGGGGTTAAGCCCTCCGGCGTGGGAGATCGTGGTCGGCTGGCTTGGCTTCAGCGCGTTCTCGGCCTTTGTGATGATCGTCTTCACGCTGGCTGCCGTTGCCGTGTACTGGACCAACTCCATCGCCCGCAACCCGCAGTCGTGGGACGCCCGCCAGGCGGTGGCCCGGGCCAGGCAGCGCGCCGCCTCGTTCGTGCTGGGCGCCGGCGGCCTGGCCGTTATCGGCGGCGTGGTCATGTGGGCGGCAGGCCGGACCGGGCCGGAGTTCGAGGCCTACGCCGGCTTCGCGCGGTTCACAGCGATCGTCGGTGTCGTCACGGTGGTGTGCTCGGTTCTCTATCTGAAGAGGGATCCAGACAAACCGCTTTAGCTGCTTGGCTCGGATCGGGTTGGGGGAATAATGCTCGACAGGTGGCTGGAAACCGGGGGGCGGGCATGAACAAGCGGTGCGCGAGGTGTCTGGCGGTTCTGGCATCGATCAGCACGCTGGTTGTCCTGGTCGTAGCTCCGCCTGCAATTGCCGCCAGGTCGCTCGGCGCCGAGCCGGGAACCGAATCTTTCAGCGTGACGGTGGGACAGCGCAACCAGCCCGCCACTCTGTCCTTGAAGAACGAGTCGACCTCGCCCGACCACACGCTGAGCTTTGCCGTGACCTCGCTCCGGATAGCGCCCTCGTGCGTCGTTGCCAGCACGACGAACTGTACGACCCCCGAGCCGGGCGTCATCAGCACGAGCGACACCGGTTCCGGCCGGCCCGGGACGGCGTGTGCCGGCATCACCTGGACGTTCGGAGAGCCGAACGCCTCCGGCGTGCAGACCGTCACCCCCTCTGCGCCGGTCACTCTCGGGCCCACCGGCTCCGCCACCGCCACCTGCATTGTCGACTTCACCATCGACATCCTCAAGATGCCGGTGGCCGACGCCAGCGGGGCGCTCGCCGGCAAGCAGACCCTCATGGTCGGTCTGCTCTCCACCGCCTCGACGGTCGGCGGCATAACCACCAACTCGTTCCGCGGCCGCACCCTCACCGTGGTGCCGGCCCGCACGACCTCCGACTTCGACGGGGACGCCCGCAGCGACATCGCGGTCTACCGCCCGGCGGGCTTCTGGTACGTGAACAACAGCGGCACCGGCGATCTGTCGGCGACGAACTGGGGATCCCAGGGCGACCTCCCCGCCGCGGCCGACTACGACGCCGACGGCAGAACCGACTACGCGGTCTTCCGACCCTCCACCGCAATCTGGTACGTGAACCACAGCACCGGCGGCGGCGAGGTCGTGAACTGGGGCCTGAACGGCGACGTCCCCATGCCCGGGGACTACGACGGCGACCGGAGGGCCGACATCGCGGTCTTCCGGCCCTCCACCGCCATCTGGTACGTCCGGCTCAGCAGCGGGGGCACCATGACGATCAATTGGGGGCTGAACGGCGACATCCCGGCCGCCGGCGACTTCGACGGAGACGGCAGGGCCGACATCGCAGTGTTCCGTCCCTCCACCGCGATCTGGTACATCGCTCGCAGTCTCGGGGGCGTCACCGTCGTCAACTGGGGCCTCGACGGCGACATCCCGGTCTCGGGGGACTACGACGGAGACGGCAGGACCGACGTCACGGTCTTCCGGCCGTCGAACGCCCTGTGGTATGTCCAGCGCAGCAGTGACGGCGGAATGACGGTCGTCAACTGGGGGGCCGACGGCGACACGCCGGTGCACCCGCCGCCCAGCCGAACTTTTTAGGCCGCGGCCCGGGCTGGACGCCGGGGACTTTACGGCTGGTTGTAGCTGAGCAGCTCCGCCTCCGGCGTGCCGGTGGTTCCGGGCGGGAACACGACCAGGGCGCTCGCCTGGTCGTCCTTCGGGATGCGGGTCAACGTCACCTCACGGCTCTCGACGCCCATCTTCACCTCGGAGACCACCTGTTCGGCCCCCGAGCCCCCGGTATTGCGGACGGTGACCTCGACCTGCGGCCCGCCGTCGACGTGCGTGCCGGTCTGCTCGACCTCCACGG
>DATABX010000378.1:0-4075 GCA_036259335.1 Actinomycetota bacterium | reverse complement strand
TGGCAGCTGGTTGCCGAGTCGCTGAACCACATCGAGCCCTTCGAGGCCATCGACTCCCGCTCGATGAGCTCGCTGACCCGAAACGCGCTGGGGCTTGCCGACCAGTGCGCCAACAACTACGTGGCGCCGGACCAGGTCCGGGACGAGGACCTGGCGATGATCGAGGGGCAGAAGCTGAACGGGGAGGCGCTGCTGACCTCCAGGCGGCGCATCGAGCTCGTGACGGTCGTCCGCGCCTACCAGGAGCTCAAGCGCGCCCGGCGCTGCATGGACTTCGGCGACCAGGTGACCAAAGCGGTGGAGATCCTCGAGTCGTGGCCGGCGGTCGCGGCCGACCTGAGATCCAGGTTTCCGGCGATCCTGCTCGACGAGTACCAGGACACCAACGTCGCCCAGCGCCGGATGATGCAGGTGATGGCGCCCGAAGGGTCCAACGTCACCGCGGTGGGCGACGCTCGCCAGAACATCTACCAGTGGCGGGGCTCGACCCTGTTCAACCTGATCGACTTTCCGAAGCGCCACTTCCTGCGCGCCGGCGCTGCCTCCCACGACTACCTCAGCCTCTCGGACAACTTCCGCAGCGGCGCCCGGGTGGTCGACGCGGCGAACGCGATCATCGACCGGGTGCTGCCGGAGAGGCGCCCGGGCGCCCCTCTCAAAGCGGTCGACGCCAACGGGGAGGGCTTCGTCGGGACCGCCCTGCTTACGGACCAGCGTGCCGAGGCGGAGTTCGTGGCCGGCGAGATTCTGCGCTTCCACGGCAACCCCGCGGCGCCCGGTCGTGAGCCGGCCCAGTGGCGCGACTTCGCCATCCTGGTGCGCCGTAAGTCGCACATGACCTTGCTGTACTCGGTGCTGCGGGAGCGGGAGATCCCGGTGGAGGTGGCCGGCCTCGGCGGGCTGCTCCAGGTGCCCGAGGTGCTGGACGCCATCGCCTGGCTGCGGCTGATCTCCGATCCCGGGCCGGCGAGCAACCGGTGGCTGGCCCGCATCCTGTTGGGACCCCGGTTTCGCATCCACTACCGGGACCTGGCCATCCTGGCGCGCTGGGCCGGCGCCCGGACCCGCCAGCTCTACGAAGCAAAAAAGGCCGAGTCGCCCCCAAGCGACACGGTACGTGTGCCCGACGAGACCGAGCTCGAGCCGGACGAGGTTGCCTTCTCGCTAACCGAGGCGCTGGACCACCTGGACCTGATCCCGGAGCTGCCGGACGAGGTGCGGGAGAGGCTGGAGAGGCTGTCTCCCGAGCTGCAGGACCTGCGCCGGCACGCCGGGGCATCGCTGCTGGACCTGGTGCAGCGGGTGATAGCCACCACCGGGATCGGTGACGCCCTGGCGGCGAGCCCGAGGCGGGACGCCTCGGCTTCGGAGGGCAACCTTCGCCAGTTCTGCAACCTGGCGGGCAACTTCGCCCCGGTCTCCGGGGAGCCCTCCCTGTCCGAATTCCTCGACTACCTGGACGCCGCCGAGGAAGCGGAGGACACGCTGGAGCTTCCGATCACTCCCAGTGAGGACTCGGTGAAACTGACCACCATTCACGGTGCCAAGGGCCTGGAGTTCGAGGTCGTCTTCGTACCGGGGGTAGCGGCGGCCGAGAACAAGCAGGGCAATAAGGTCTACTCGATCTTCCCCGACGAGCGGGTGTCGAACCCGATGCGCAACTTCGGCCTGCTCCCGCACGGAGTCCGGGAGGACGCCGAGCACCTTCCCAGCCCGATGACCGTCGACCGGGCGGGCAACCCGGTGCTCAAAAAGCCCGAGATCTTTCGGGAAGAGCTCAAGGAGCGGGCGGTCGAGGACGAGCGCCGCCTCTACTACGTGGCGTTGACCCGTGCCCGGCAGCGCCTCTACGTCACCGCCGCCTGGTGGTACGAGAGGCAGACCCGGCCGCACGGGAAATCGATATTCCTCGAGGAGCTGTCCGGGCACCCCGCAGTGGAGGACCTGGGAGAGGCCGAGTGTCCGGCGGAAAGCCCGTTGCTCGCCGAACTTGCGGCTCGCGCGGTGTGGCCTCCGGTCGTGCGGAGCCTGTTCGAGGCGACCGCCCTGTTCCCCGAGGGGCCGGTCAAGGCGCTGGAGGATCTGCTTTCCGGCGCCCAGACCGCCGAAGACTTGCTGGCGGCGCTGGACGGGCCCGTTCGGAGCGAGGTCGAGCAGCTGCTCGACGGACACCGTTCCCGGATTGCCGCCCTTACCGCCGGCACCCGCAAATCCGCCCTCGCCACCGGCAGACCGCCCGCCTCACTCACCGCCAGCCAGGCGGTCGACCTGGCCGCCGGACGGATCGACGCCGGTACCCTTGCCCGCCCGCTGCCCCGCCGTCCCTCCCGTGAGGCCCGGATCGGCGTCGAGATCCATCGCTGGATCGAGGAGCGCGCCCGCCGGCTGACCGGTCTCGCCGACGAAGAGGCGCTCGACTCCCCGGCATCCGCCGTGGACGCCGAGCGGGTGGCGGCCCTCAAGGCGGCGTGGGAGGCGCTCTACGGCCACCGCAGGCTGGCGCTCCTGCCCGGGGGTGAGCCGATGGCCGAGCTTCGCTTCGTGTTGAAGCTGGGCACGGGTACGGTACGGGGCCGCATGGACGCGGTGTACGAGAATCCGCCGGGCGGCCTGGAGATCGTCGACTTCAAGACCGGCGCCCGGGTCGAGACGCCGGACCTCGACCAGCTGACGGTCTACGCCGCTGCGCTGCGCAACATGGGAATCGACCTGGGCGCAAACCTGCGGCTCACCTACGCCTATCTGGGCGCCGCAGAGCAGTCCTCTCGGGACATGAATCCGTCGCAGATCGACGCCGCACTCGAGAAGCTGACGGCCAGGCTGTCGGGCGTCCTCGGAGCTGAAGGATAGGCTTGACCGCATGTTGATCGGCGCCCACGTCGGGCAGGAGGATCCGCTGGGCGACGCCCGGGCGATGGGCCTGGACGCAATCCAGTTGTTCCTCGGAGATCCACAGAGCTTCGCCAAGCCGGACCCCCGGCCCGACGCCGAGGAGCTGAAGGCCTCGGGCGTACCGATCTACGTCCACGCCCCCTACCGGCTGAACCCGTGCCACCCGTCGCCGCGCATCCGGGTTCCCTCCCGCAAGACCCTGGCCCAGACGGTGGACGCGGCGGCGGCCATCGGGGCGGCCGGGGTGATAGTCCACGGCGGCCACGCCGAGGACAGCCCGGACGAGGGCCCGACCCGCTGGTGGAAGGTGTTCGAGGAGCGGGAGTTCCCCACCCGGGTGCTCATCGAGAACACCGCCGGCGGCGACAACGCGGTGGCCCGCTACGTCGACCAGATAGCCCGGCTCTGGGACAGGCTGGACGGATTCGAGGTCGGCTTCTGCTTCGATACCTGCCACGCCCACGCCGCCGGCGAACAGCTCGTGGACGTCGTCGAGCGGGTGCTGGCGGTGGTCGGCAAGATCGACGTGCTCCACTGCAACGACTCCCGCGACCTCCCGGGGACCGGGGCCGACCGCCACGCCAACATCGGCAAGGGCAAGATGGACCCGGAGGTCATCCGCGCCATGATCGCCGCATCCAAGGCGCCGGTGCTCATTCTCGAGACCCCCTGGCCTGGAGTGGTGGACGACCTCGCCTGGGTTCGGGAGGGGCTCGCCGGATAGCCGGCAAACCGCCCGGGCATGGTTGATATCCGGCAGCCAACTGTCTAGAGTTCCTCCCAGATGGGGCGGAAAATCCCTGAGAATTTCGCGTGGTCCAACGGCCCACGTCCCGCAACGGAGGTAGAGACTTGAGAATCCAGAAGACGTTCACTTCTCTGCTCGTCAGCGCAATAATCGCGGCCCTGCTGATCCCGACCGCCGCTGCCGAGGTCGACTGTGATGCAACCGGCGGCGGCGGCGACGTCACCGAGTGTTCCCAGGAGCTGGATCTGGCAACCGGGGACACCGGCGCGACCGGCGCGTCGGGTGAAGGCGGCGCCGGAGGAGACTCCGGGAACGGTGGTTCGGGCGGCGGCGGCGGCGATTCCGGCGCAGCGGTAGGCGGTAGCGGCAACGGCGGCCGGGGGGGCGACGGCCGGGGCGGGGACAGTGGTAACGGCGGCGTGAACGGCGGCGACG
>DATABX010000377.1:0-3537 GCA_036259335.1 Actinomycetota bacterium | reverse complement strand
GGCGCCGCCCGCAAGGTGGTTCCCGCCCAGCTTTCCCGCGCCGACGCCATCGCCAACGCCGCGGCGACGGCGGCCCTGGTCACGATCCTCACCGGGGGCGCCGGCCTGGAAAACCTGATGGCGGCCACCGAGGACCGCATGCACGAGCCCTACCGGCTGCCGCTGATGCCGGCAAGCCAGAAGGTGCACGCCGAGCTGAGAGCGGCCGGCATCGCCACCACCATGTCGGGGGCGGGACCGTCGCTGATAGGGCTGGTACCGTCACTCGAGCTGCAAGAAGCGGCCAAGGTTGCTCAGGAGACGGTGCCTGATGGGTGGCAGGTCCTCACCCCCGGCTGGGATCGGGATGGAGCCCTCGTCACCTAACCGGGTCCTTCGCCGTCTACGACCGGCGCCGGCGGTTATTGCTTGCGAGGCGGGTTGTGCTTACAATGAAGGAA
This sequence comes from Actinomycetota bacterium, assembly GCA_036259335.1. Classification (GTDB taxonomy): domain Bacteria; phylum Actinomycetota; class CADDZG01; order JAHWKV01; family JAHWKV01; genus JAJCYE01. The sequence goes on along the minus strand of DATABX010000377.1, from coordinate 3,097 downwards.
CAATCCATTTCACGCCAAAGACGGCTGCGGTGGAGCGCCTCATCCTCAACGGATGCTGAAAAATCCCACGGTAGTTCTCGATCCTTCGACCACACCCACTGGGACCATTCTCAAAACTAGAGGATCTGGCACGCCACGACGGCGAATGAGCGACAGGAAACGTGCTCAAACAACATCACTCTGATGACTATCAAGCCGAGGTAGTGGGTAAAAGTTCTTCCCGGGCCGATCGCCCGATTTTTCACCGGAACTTCCTGTTTCCTCGGTCCACCTTTCCTCTCGAAATCCATGAGCCGCTGTGGTTGAAGTGGTTGCTAGTACAGACGGAGACGGGATCAGATCAACCTCCCGCCCGCCAAATCGGTGTCCTCGAGGAGGGGCGCTAACAGGACCAGAGGTTTGAATGCTCGGGACAGCAGTGCGTCCGAACTGCTGACCAGCCCCAAGAAATCGGACGCAGATGTGACCGGCTCTCATATGAGCCGGGCCCCTACAGGAGACAAATTTGATGGATGAGACGCAACGCGAAGCCTTGGCCGGTAAAAAAGTGGCCGAGCTGCAAACAATGGCGGTAGAGATGGGTCTCGCCGGCAAGGGTCTGAAGAAGGCACAGTTGATCGAAGCGATTCTCAACGGTCCCGCCAAAGGTGGAAACGGTTCTGGACCCGACGCCGCCCCTGCAGCCCCCAAGCCGGTCCGGACCCACCGGACCGCCCGGGCGGCCGGCGGCGACGCTCCGGCTTCCGAGACGGCAGCGCCCGCATCCTCCGCAGCAGAGGCGGCAACCCCGGCTCCGTCCGCCGAGTCGACCACCGGCACCGGCGAGCCCGCCACCAACGGCGCCGGCTCCGCGGAGACCGGCGGCAGCAACGGCTCGTCCGAGGCCAAGGTCGCCCAGGCGCCCGCTGGGCGTAGCCCGGCACCCCGGCAGCACCAGTTCGAAGGCCGATCGGACACCGAGCCGCGGCGTGAGGCTTTCCGAGACCGCGGCGAGCGGGATCGTGGACGGCGACGCCGGGGCCGTGACCGCGGTCGAGAGCGGGTCGGCGGCGGCTCCGACCGGCCCGACCGCCAGCAGGATCGCCCGGAGCGCATGCAGCGCGAGCCTGAGGTGATCAACGAGGCCGACCTCGAGGCGGCCAGCGGAATCCTCGACACCCTTCCCGAGGGCTACGGGTTCCTCCGTACCTCGAACTACCTGCCGACCCAGGAGGACGTCTACGTCTCCCTGTCGCAGGTCCGCCGGTTCCAGCTGCGGCGCGGCGACGAGCTCGTCGGCATGGCCCGCAAGCCCAAGGAGTCCGAGAAGTACCAGGCGCTGGTGCGGATCGACACGATCAACGGCAAGACGCCGGCAGACATCCTCGGCCGCCCCTGGTTCGACAAGCTGACGCCCCTCTACCCGGAGGAGCGGATCCGGATGGAGGTCACCGACCAGCCCAACGAGATCGCCCAGCGGATCATCGACCTGGTGGCGCCGATCGGCAAGGGCCAGCGAGGCATGATCGTCTCACCCCCGAAGGCCGGAAAGACCACGGTGATGAAGCAGATCGCCAACTCGATCCGGGCCAACTCACCCGAGTGCCACCTGATCGTGCTGCTGGTCGACGAGCGGCCGGAAGAGGTCACCGACATGCAGCGCTCGGTGGACGGCGAGATCGTCTACTCGACCTTCGACCGGCCCTCCGACGACCACATCCAGGTCACCGAGCTGACCCTCGACCGGGCCAAGCGTATGGTCGAGCTCGGCCGGGACGTGGTGATCCTGCTGGACGGCATCACCCGGCTTTCGCGGGCCTACAACCTGGCGACTCCGGCTTCCGGACGGATCCTGTCCGGTGGTGTCGACTCCACCGCCCTCTACCCGCCCAAGCGCTTCTTCGGTGCGGCCCGCAACATCGAGCAGGGCGGCAGCCTGACGATCATCGCCACCGCGCTGGTGGAGACCGGCTCCCGGATGGACGAGGTGATCTTCGAGGAGTTCAAGGGCACCGGAAACTGGGAGCTGAAGCTGGACCGCAGGGCGTCCGAGAAGCGGCTGTTCCCGGCGATCGACATCTCCGCTTCGGGCACCCGCAAAGAGGAGCTTCTGCTGACCAAGGAGGAGCTGAACCTGGTCTGGAAGCTGCGCCGGGTGCTGCACGCACTCGACTCGGGTGCCGGGCTCGAGCTGCTCATCGACAAGATGCGCTCGACCAAGGGCAACCTGCAGTTTTTGATGGAGGTCTCCAAGCAGAGTCCCGGCGACTAGCCGCCCGCACGTTATGAGAACCCTGATATTCGTGCTGTTCGGCGTCTGCACGCTGTTCGCGGTGCTCGCGACCTTCAAGACCATGGCCAAGGCATCCAAGGGCTACGACAAAGCCAAGCAGCGCCGGATCGACTCCGGCCCGCAGACGCCGTGCCCGGTGTGCCGGTCGTCGATGGCTCTGGTCGGCGTGCAGGAGTTCAAGCTGAGCGACCGGGCCACCGACATCGACAAGGACGTGGCCCAGGCGCTGGGGGCGATGGGGACCGACCTGCCTTTGGAGGTCTACCGGTGCCCGACCTGCCGTAACCTGCAACTTTTCCTCCCGCCCTCCGCCGGATAGAGTCCGGCCATGGGCGAGCCGATGATCCGTCTGGTGGACGTGGTCAAGCGGTTTCCCAACTCGGAGTCGGTGGCGGTGGACCACCTGTCCCTCGACGTCGAGGAGGGGGAGACCGCGGTCCTGGTGGGGCCGTCGGGCTGCGGCAAGACCACCACGATGAAGATGATCAACCGCCTGGAGGAGCCGACCTCCGGCACGATCTTCGTCGACGGCAAGGACGTCACCGCGCAGGACGCCGTGGCGCTGCGCCGGGGGATCGGCTACGTCATCCAGACCATCGGGCTGATGCCGCACCGGACGATCGCCCAGAACATCGCCACCGTTCCCCAGCTGCTCGGGTGGGATGACGCCCGCATCAAGGCTCGGGTCGGCGAGCTTGCCGGCCTCCTGGAGTTGAAGGCCGAGCTGCTTTCCCGGTACCCGAGCGAGCTTTCGGGCGGCCAGCGGCAGCGGGTCGGGGTCGCCCGGGCGCTGGCGGCCGATCCGCCGGTCATGCTGATGGACGA
>DATABX010000376.1:0-2621 GCA_036259335.1 Actinomycetota bacterium | reverse complement strand
CCGAGATGCTGGTGTCGACCCTCGGCCTGCTCGCGCTGGTCATCCTGGGCACCCTGGTGCTGGGCGGCGGGCTGGCGTGGCTGGTGTCGGGGTACGACTTCCCCGGCCGCAAGGCCCTCGGGTGGATGCTGGTGCTTCCCCTCGCGATGCCCGGCTACATCCTCGGGTTCGTCTTCATGTCGACCTTCGGCTTCACCGGCCCGATCCAAGGGGGGCTGCGTAGCCTGTTCGGACCCGACGTCCCGGTTCCCGAGATCCGCTCGATCTGGGGGGCGGCACTCGTCTTCTCCCTCTGCCTCTACCCCTACGTCTACCTGCTGGCCCGGGCGGCGATGCGGGAGCAGGCAACCGCGAGCTACGAGGTGGCGCGCAGCCTCGGCTACAGCCACCTTAGGGCAGCGTGGAAGGTGATCTTCCCGCTGGCGCGGCCGTCGCTGGTCGCCGGGCTCACGCTGGTCACCCTGGAGACCCTGACCGATTTCGCCACCGTGATCTACTTCAACGTCCAGACCGTGTCGGTCGGCGTCTACCGGGTCTGGAAGGGCATGTTCGACCGGGAGGCGGCCAGCGAGCTGGCCTCGCTGGTGCTGCTGTTCGCGCTGGCCGCGCTGGCCCTCGAGCGGGTGCTGCGCGGCCGGGCTCGGTACGAGCAGCAGGGCGGCGGCTCCCGTCAGCTGCCGTCGAAGAAGCTCTACGGCGCCCGCGGCTGGGGGGCGACCGCCACCTGCTTCGGAGTGCTGACCCTGGCCTTCTTCGCCCCGGTCGCCCAGCTGATCGCCTGGACGGTGGCCGAGACCCTTCGGGACGAGCCGGTGGACTCTCGATTCTTCGCCTACGTCACCAACAGCGCCCTGCTGGCGATCTCCGCCGCCGTCCTGGTCGGGGTGGTCGCGGTGGCCGTCACCAACGCCCGCCGGTTCGCCGGCAACCGTTACGTGCGCTCCATGTCACACGTCGCCACCGCGGGGTACGCTCTGCCCGGCCCGGTCATCGCGATCGGGGTGCTGCTGGTGCTGGCCGGAGTCGACCGGGCGCTGAACGCGGTGGGGATCGACATCCCCGGCCTGCTCGTCACCGGTTCGCTGGCCGGCGTGGTCTACGCCTACGTGGTCCGCTTCATGGCCCTCGGGGTGAACGGCATCGACGCCAGCCTCCAGAAGGTGCCGGTCGAGTTGACCCTGACCGCCCGGAGCCTGGGGGCCAGGCCGGCCCGGGTCATGCGCCAGGTGCACCTGCCCCTCACCCGGACCGGCGTCGCTGTCGCCCTGCTGCTCGTGGGTATAGATGCTTTGAAGGAGCTGCCGATGGTGCTGCTGCTGCGGCCGTTCGGCTTCGACACGATGCCGGTTTGGGTCTGGCAGCTGGCCGCCGAGTCGCGGTGGGAGTCGGCGGCTTTGCCATCGCTTACGATAATTGCCGCTTCCCTGGTGCCGGTTGTGCTGCTCACCCGCAGCCTCCGGGGTTCCTCAACCGATGCGGCGCTCCTGCCGGCTACCGGGACGCGGGTGCTGGAGAAGGCCTCGGTATGAGCAAGCGGGACGGAGGACTGGTTTTGCAGGAGCGGCAGAGCACTGCGCCGGTGAATCCGGCCGTCCCCGCGGTGGAGGTGCGGGGCGTCAGCAAGCGGTTCGGCTCCACCGTCGCGGTGGACAACGTCAGCGTCACCCTCGCCGAGGGCGAGTTTCTCACCCTGGTGGGCCCGAGCGGCTGCGGCAAGTCCACCCTGCTGCGGATGGTGGCCGGACTGCTCGAGCCGGACGCCGGCGAGATCCTGCTCGGCGGCCGCACCGTCTCGGGACCCGGCCGGTGGGTGCCGCCGGAGGACCGGGCGGTGGGCCTGGTGTTCCAGGAGAACACCCTGTTCCCCCACCTCACGGTCGCCGGCAACATCGGCTTCGGTCTCGCGCGCAGGTCCAAGGGCGAGATCGCCCGGCGGGTCGCCGAGGTGCTGGAGCTGGTCGAGCTGCCCTCCTACGGGGACCGCTACCCCCACGAGCTGTCGGGCGGCGAACGGCAGCGGGTGGCCCTGGCCCGGGCAATCGCCCCCCAGCCGACGGTTCTGCTGCTCGACGAGCCGTTTGCCAACCTCGATCCCAACCTGAGGGCCCAGGTCCGGGCGCACACGGTGGAGATCCTGCGGCGGGCCAAAGCTTCCGCGTTGTTCGGCACCCACGACCAGCAGGAGGCGATGTCGGTCGGAGACCGGGTGGCGGTGATGGGGGCGGGCCGCATCGAGCAGATCGGCACCCCCAAGAGCGTCTTCCACCACCCGGAGACCCAGTTCGTCGCCTCCAGCCTCGGCGAGGCGTACTTCCTGCCAGTCAGGTACGCCGGCAACGGCACCCTGCACACCGAAGCCGGGTCGTGCCCGGCCCCGCAGGGGCTGTCGGGCGAGAACCTCGAGATCATGGTGCGGCCGCACGACGTGACGTTCGTCCCCGACCCGCATGGAGACTCGGTGGTCACCGGCGTGGAGTTCCTGGGGGCCTTCCTTCTATATGAAGTGCAGCTTTCTTCCGGACGGAGGCTCCGGTGCCTGATGCCCCATACGGCGGAGGCCCAGCCGGGCGATCCGGTGCGGGTTCAGCACGAGCACGGCCACGTCCCGGTGGTGCTTCCAG
>DATABX010000375.1:0-15824 GCA_036259335.1 Actinomycetota bacterium | reverse complement strand
GCAGCTTCACCTTCAAGATCGAGGTGACCAACCCGGGCACCGAGGACCTGGTGCTGACCGAGTTGGTTGACGACGTCTACGGGAACTTGAACGGCAGGGGGACCTGCGCCACCGGCGGAACCATCGAACCGGGAGAGACCTACGCCTGCGAGTTCACGGTCGAGTTCACAGGTAACGGCGGCGCCAGCCAGACCGACACCGTCACCGCCACCGGCGAGGACGACGAGGGCAACCAGGTTGAGGACATCGACGACGCGGTGATCAGGCTGGTGGCGCCGCCTGTCTCACCGACAGTTTCGCCTCCGCCCACGCTCCGTCCGGCACCGCCGGCGCCGCCCGCGCCGCCGAGGCCGCAGGCACCTTCGGTGCTGTCCCGCACCGGTGGCGCCTTGCTGCCCTTCCTCGCCCTCGCCCTGGCGCTGATTGCCGGAGGCATGGTGCTCAGGAGCAGCGGACCGGCCTTCGACGCCGGCCGGCCTGCCGGGCGGCCGCGGCGCAGAGCGGATCGCCGCAGGTAGCCCATTTCGCTAACCGCCCTGCAGCAGGGACGGGCTCTTGTTCCGCGTGCCGTTAAGGTGACGGTATGAACGACGAGTCCTCCGGCGACGAACAAGTCCGGCAACGGCCGCGGCAACCCGGATCGCCCGGCGCCGGCGGATCCAGAGCGAGCAAGTACCGGTGGTCGGGGGCGGCGGGTAACGACCAGGCCGCCGAGGCGGTCGCGGGCAGCAAGGCGGACGAACCAGAAGAGCTCCAAGGGGCCGGCGCGGCGGCATCCGGCGGACGGGAGGACCGCGACCCGGAGCCGGCGATGGAGGCCAGGGCTGCGCCGGGCAAAGCCGCCGGCAGGAAGCCGCACCCTGCTGTGGAGCCGAAACCGGCTGAGCCCACCGGCGCGGAGCGCCAGCGGCGCTGGCGCCTGGCGATTGCAGTAGCGGTACCGGTCCTGATGATCGCCGCGTTCGCCGTCTCCCGGATGAGCGGTGACGAGCCGGCCGGCCCAGCCGCTCAGGATCCCCTGGTCGCCTACTGCGCCACACTCGTCGAGCGGGACTCGATCCCACTCCCGAACCCGGCCGATGCGGACGACGAGGAGACCCGGAACTCGGTGCCCGCCACGGCCGGAAGGCTGGTTCTGCTCACCGAGAAGATGCTCGAGGTGGCGCCGGAGGACGCCCGCGACGGGCTGGAACGCCAGGAGGAGGCCTACCGGACGCTGGTGCGGACCGGCGACCCGGCGGGCTTTCGCTCGGCGGAGCTACTCGCCGCCCGCAACGAGGTCGCCCCGGTCGACGTCGAAAGCTGCGACCTCAATCCACTCGAGTTCGGTGCTCAGGAGTACCGGTACACCGGGATTCCGGAGCAGGCGGAACACGGCACGACGAGCCTGCAGATGCGCAACGAGGGCACCGAGGCGCACGAGATGAACCTGTACCGCCGGAAACCCGAGTTCGAGGGCGACTTCGCCGCGATCTTGAGAAGGGGAGCCCAGGCCGAGGAGGCGACCCCGGTTGCCGGCGGCTACGCCGCACCGGGTGCCCGCAGCACCGTCGTCGCCGAGCTGTCCGGCGGGGACTACGTCATGTTCTGCACCCTTCGAGCAGGCAACCAGGCGCACTGGCAGCGCGGCATGATCGTCGAGTTCTCGGTCGAGTAGCCGGTTCTGTCGGTGGCGGCAGCTATCCTCGAAGCCATGAGGAACTGCAGGCGTTAGCCGGTGCCCATCAGATGCCACAACTGCGGCGGGACCCACCCCGACGCGCAGTCGGTTCGGGAGTGCTTCGCCTCGCGAACCCGGGGTGGCGCGGCGGCGGGGTCGGAAGAGTTTGCCGGACCTGAGGACTTCTGGGGCGACGCTGAGGCGGATTCCTTTGATCCGCAGCCGCCCCCGGCCCCTCGGAAGGCCCGGGCGGCGCTGACGCCGGGCCTCGTGGCGCCGGTGCTCGGGCGGTCGGTGCTCGTGGCCCCCGGGGCCGGCGCCCCGGACGGGTGGTCCGGCTGCCGGCGGGTTGTCCTGGACCCCGGTCGCATGCCCGAGGTTGTGGAGGTGCTGGAGCAGGCGTACCTGAGCCGCATCCCGCTGGTCATCGAGGTCGAACCCGGGTGGCGGCCCCCGGATGCCGAGATCTGCGAAGCGCCGGTTTGGTCGTTGGGCCCGGGTTTCTCGTTTCCGGCGGAGCGTCTGGTCTTCGCCCTGACGGCCAACTCCCTCGACGCCCGGGGCGGCGAGCCGCGGTGGAGCTGGTCGTCGGCGGCGGTTGCTGCGGGTGCCCGCGCCGGCGGGCCGGCCGACGTGATCCTGCCGGACGGAAGGGCGGCGTTCATCGACGGGGGGCCGCTGCACTTTCGGGATGCGCAGGAGTCCGCTCCGGAAGCGGTGGTTGTTCCGGCAGTGGCGGTGGAGCACGGCCGCCTGGCGCCCTACGGCTCCAACACCGCTCCGCCCGGTCTCGCCCAGGACCAGCAGGCGGCGGTAACCCACCCCGGTGGCTCGGCACGCATTCTCGCCCCGGCCGGCTCCGGCAAGACCCGGGTCCTGACCGAGCGTGCCCGTCACCTGCTGAAGTCGTGGCGCATCCCGCCATCCGCCCTCACGCTCGTTGCCTTCAACAAGCGCGCCGCCGAGGAGATCCGGGCAAGGACCGCCGACCTGCCCGGGTTGCAGATTCGCACCCTCAACTCCCTGGGCCTCGCCATCCTGAGCGGCTCCGGCCGCTTCGGCGGCGGAAGGTCGGTCCCGACCCTCGATGAGCCGGCGGTCCGCCGCCTCCTCGAGGAGCTTGTCTCCTTCCCGAGGAGGGCGAACACCGACCCGGCGGCCGCCTGGATCGAGGCGCTGTCAGCGGTGCGGCTGGGCCTCAGTTCTCCGGAGAGGGTGGAGGCCGAGTTCCAGGGCGACGTCGACGGGCTGGCCGAGGTTTTCGACCGTTACCGGGCGGCGCTTGCCGATCGGGGGGTGGTGGATTTCGACGAGCAGATCTACCGGGCCATCGAGATACTGCTGACCAGCCCCGAGTTGCGGAACCGGGCCCGGCTGGCCTGCAGGGTGCTTCTGGTCGACGAGTTCCAGGACCTGACGCCGGCCCACCTCCTGCTCCTGCGCCTGCTGGCGGGGCCGGCAGGTTCGGTCTTCGGAGTAGGGGACGACGACCAGACAATCTACGGCTACGCCGGCGCGTCGCCCGGCTGGCTGATCGATTACGGGTCCTACTTTCCGGGCGCCGGAAGCCACCTGCTGCGGGTCAACTACCGCTGCCCGCCCGACGTGACCGAGGCGGCCCGGACCCTTTTGACGCACAACCGCACCCGGGTCCCCAAACAGATCGTCAGCCCGCCGGCCGCCGGCCCGCCGTCACCCGGTGGTCTGGGGACGGAGGTAACCGAGGACCCGGTCGGCGCCACCGCGGCCGCAGTGGACCAGGCCCTGGCGCTTGGCGCCGAGCCGGGCTCGATTGCGGTGCTTGCCCGGGTCAACAGCTCACTGGCCCCCATTCAGCTGTCTCTTCAGGAGGCCGGCGTTCCGGTCAACCGGGCGGTGGATGTGCGCTTTCTGGAACGTACCGGGGTGCGGGCCGCACTGGCCTGGCTCTCCCTCGCCACCAACCCGGGGCGGCTGAAGGCCGCCGAGGTCGGCTTCACGGCCCGCCGGCCGCCGAGGGCTCTGTCGCCGAAGGTCGTCGAGTGGATGTCGGAGCAGCGCTCGGTAGAGCGCATCCGTTCCCTGGCCGAGCGCCTGGGGGAGCGGGACGCCGGAAAGGTGAATGGTTATGCAGACGACGTCGAACGGCTGGTCGAGGTTGCCCGCGGCGGAGCCACGTCTGAAATCCTTCGCTGCCTGCGGGACGACATCGGGCTGGCAGCCGCGGTTGCGGTGCTCGACTCGGAACATCGCCGGCTCGACCGGTCGCCGCAAACCGACGACCTGGATGCGTTGATCGCCATAGGAAAACTCCACCCGGATCCGTCGGGTTTTGCCGCGTGGCTTCGCGACGGCCTGAGCAGGGCGGGGGACCCGGCGGGGGTGACGCTGGCGACGATTCACGCGGTCAAGGGCCGGGAGTGGGACCACGTGGTGGTGCACGATGCCACCGCCGGGATGATCCCGCACCGGCTGGCGGCCGACGTCGAGGAGGAGCGGCGGGTTTTCCATGTGGCGCTGACCCGCTGCCGCCGGTCGTGCACGGTGGTCGCCGGATCGCCGCCTTCGCCGTTCCTGGAGGAGCTGACGGCCGAGTGGGTGCCGGGAAGGGCGGTGATCGAGCTGGCGCCCCGACGGCCGGAGCCCGACGCCCCGCTGCGTCCGGCGGCCAGGAGCCCGCAGGCCGAGGGTGCGTTCAACCTGCTGCGTGCCTGGCGGCTCGAGAAGGCCCGCACCGAGGGGCGGCCGGCGTACACCGTGTTCCACGACTCAACCCTCGAGGCGATTGCCGCGTCGGGGCCGCGCACTTTGCGGGACCTGGCGCTCATCAAGGGGATAGGGCCGGCGAAACTCGAGAACTACGGAGACGAGATACTGGCGGTCCTGGACAACGCTCCGGCCGGCTGAGCCGGATCAGAGCTGAAGGAATACTCCTTCGCCGTTGAGGGCCACTCGCGCCGGGCTGCCTTCGGCCGAGTGCTCGATCTCGAGGATACCGGCGTAGCTGCCGGCGCTGGTCGGCGTGAACACCACGGCCAGCTCACACTCGGAACCGGGCTCAATTCCGGTCTCAGCCAGGCATTCCTCGGTGTTTTCGACGGTGAATACCTCCGTGCGCCCGGTAATCGTCACTTCCTCGACGACCAGGTACTCGCTGCCGCTGTTGGCTACGGTCACCGTCTGGCGGAGCTGGCGCCGCACGCCCCCGTCGCCGAAGTCGATGCTCTTGGGGGCGACCACCGCGACCGGCTCGTTCAACTGGGTGGGCGCTGCGGCCGGCGAGGTGCTCGACGGGGAAGGCGAGCCCGTTTCGGTCGGCGTCGGCGAGCTGGTGGCGCTCGGGTCGGGTCCGTCGTCACCACCCAGGACGAAGGGCAGGATTCCGGCCATGGCTGTAAGGATGGCCGCAATTCCGGTTATCACACCGGGGAAGGTCTGCCAAAACGATTTCTTGTCCGACATATCGAATCACTCCTGTCGGGGACGCGGATCTCTCCCGGATCGCAGCTCGATCGGGGTCCGGGCTGAACGGGTCTGCACTTCGAGACGGAGCCGGCGGGGAGTGCCCGCTCGGTTACGGCTCCTGGTTGACCTTACCCCGGGTTGGGGAGTTGGAACCCAACCCCTCAATCCTGCGGCGGCGGCATGCGGCGAGAGTACGCTAGAGAAGTGATGACCGCCGCTCTCGGTGTCCCGGTGCGTAGAGTCCTCGGAATCCTTGCGATAACCACCCTGCTGGGGGTTGCAGGGTTCGGTCCGGTTGGCTCGGTGCCGCCGGCCCACGGAGCCGAGTGCCCTCCGGCCTGCTTTCCGCCGCCGCCGGGGGAAGGGCCCTGCGGTCCCATTCCGTGCCAGGACGACGTCGGTGGCGATCCGTGCAACGGGCCGTGTGAACCGGTGCAGGGAGACCCCTGCGGTCCGGGAGGGTGCGAGACGGTCCCTCCTGCCCAGGAGCCGTGCGCCGGCGGATCCTGCGCCGAACCGGAGCAGCAGAGCGGCACTCCACCAGAGGTCAACAACCCGCCGGCCGCTCCGCAGCTAACGGCAGCCGCGGCGGCTGGGGCGCCGCCCGCCGCGAGCCCGGCCCGGAGAGCCCTCCCGCCGAGCCGGCGCCCTCCCCGTCGGGACAAGCCGGCCCGTCACCGGGGGAGTCGACCGAAGCCGACGCCCGGGCCGACAGTGACGGCAACGGTGGAGGTTCGGCGGTTCCGCTGCTGGCGGCCGGAGCAGCCGTCCTGACCGCCGGCACTGTCGCTTTGGCGGTCCGGCGCCGCCGGCAAGCCGGATAAGAGCCGTCGAGGACCGGTTGCCGCTGAAGCCGAATCGCCCCCCGGTCCAGCGCTGCGGCGGTGCACGGCCGGCGGGCGGATCACGCCCGCAGGCTCGGCGTCTCCTTCGCCGGCTTAGCGCAGCCCACTTCATCGGCCGGCCGTAGGGGCTCGGGTGCCGGGCGGGCCCCGCAGAGGGCGAACAGGGCTGCGGTTACCTCGGCGGCCGACTCGCGAGCGGCGGCCCGGTGCTCCAGGCGCTCGATGGCGTCCTCCAGGCCCCGGTCTCCCGGCCGGACCGCCGGTTCCAGCGTCCGCAGGATTCCCGGCTGCACCGGCACGAGGTTCTCGTTGCCCTTGAACAGGTCCTCGTGCAGCTTCTCGCCCTCGCGAAGGCCGGTGATGACGATCTGGATGTCGTCGGCCCGGCCGTTGCCCAGCAGGGTCCGCATCCTCTCGGCAAGGTCGAGGATCCGGACGGGCTCGCCCATCTCCAGCACGAAGGTTTCGCCCCCCTTGGCGAGGGCGCCGGCCTGCCAGATAAGCGAGGCCGCTTCCTCGATGGTCATGAAGTAGCGGGAAACCTCCGGGTGGGTCACGGTGATGGGGCCCCCCTCGCGGATCTGCTCCTGGAATATCGGGACGACGCTGCCCCGGCTGGCCAGCACGTTGCCGAAGCGGACGGAGGCGAACGCAGTGTCGGAGACGCCGTCGAGAAGCTCGATCAACATCTCGGCCACGCGCTTGCTGGCGCCCATGACGCTGGTCGGGTTGACCGCCTTGTCGGTCGACACGAGGACGAAGCGGTGGGCCCGGTAGAGGTGGGCGGCCTCGGCGACGTTGCGGGTCCCCGTGACGTTGGTGATGACCGCCTCCTCGGGGTGCTTCTCCATCACCGGAACGTGCTTGTAGGCCGCCGCGTGGAAGACGAGATGCGGCTGGTGCTCGGCGAAGACGGCATCCACCCGGCGCCGGTCCCGGATGTCGGCGATCACCATCTCGACCGCTACGTCCTGCAGCTCGCCCTGCAGCGCCAGGCGGTTGGCAAGCCCGAACAGGTCGGTCTCGTTGTTGTCCAGCAGAACCAGCTTGTCGGGCTTGAAGTTCAGGGCCTGGCGGGCGACCTCACTTCCGATGGACCCGGCGGCACCGGTGACCAGCACCGTCCGGCCGTGGAACAGCTCGACGATCTGGCCGACGTCGACCTTCACCTGGTTGCGGGCAATCAGGTCGGCGATGTCGACGTCGCGGATGTCCTCCGTCCGGGGCGGCGCTCCCATGAGCTCGCCGAGGCTGGGGACGATCTTGGACTTTAGGCCCGCTTCGGCCGCCCGGCTGACGACCTCACGCACCAGCCGGGAGGCTGCGCTCGGCATCGCGATGAGCACGCTGGTGGCGCCGGTGGCCGCCGCCGCCTCGGCCATGTTGACGATCGGGCCGAAAACCGTCAGCCCGTGGATACGCCGGCCGATCTTGGCTGGGTCGTCGTCCAGGAAGCCGACCGGCGCGAACTCGGCCGGGTGGTGGCGCAGCAGGTCGCGGGCCACAAGCTCGCCGGCGTCTCCGGCTCCCACGATCAATACCCGGGGAGCGTCCGGGTTCCCGGTAAGGTCCACCCGAAGCGAGCTCGCCGCCCGGGGGGCGATCTTGAGCGCCCCCAGGAACACGAACATGATCAACGACTGCATGATGCACACCGACAGGGGGATCGGCCGGAAGCCGGCGAAGAGCCGGAACGCCTCGCCGGTCCACAGCACGACGAGCGTGGTGATCGCCACCACCCCGGTCAGCCGCAGAAGGTCCCGCAGGCTGGTGTAGAGCGGGACCGACACGTACAACCCCCGGCCGAGCCCGAGGGCCACCACCAGGGCCCCGACCAGGGGTGCGCCGGCAAGCATCATCTCGACGTAGTGGGAGGGGATCGGCCCCTCGAACCGGAAGGTGAGCGCCAGCCAGCAGCTGGCGATGACCACGAGGAAATCCCGTACCATCAACAACAGCAGCGACGCTCGCCGTGCCGGTGTCGGGCCGAGTTTCCGAGAGCTCCTGGGTACGGTTACCGCCTCGCTCCAGTTCAATCAGAGAATGCGGAGGTGCTCGGGTGGACCCCCTGATCGTGCGACGTTACTCACGCCGTGTTTGAGTGTCAACAGATTCCCCGCCCGAAGCACCGGTGACCGATTCTCCCAGAGTATTGATCGACGCACGCCGCGCGGCCCGGGGGCTGGGCGTTGCGACCTTCGTCGAGCGCCTGATGGACGGCTTCCGCCTGGCGGGCGAGCCCCCGCCGGTCCTCTGGCGGGCCGCCCGCGAGTGGGGTCCGGCTGCGGTCGCCGGCAGCCTGGCGCGCTCCGGACCCTTCGACATCTCGCCCCGGCTCGACCCCCGTACCCGCCGGTTCGAGGTGGTTCACTACGCGTGCAACATGGGCTCGATCGCGCCGGGGGCCAAAAGCCTGCTGACGGTTCACGACTTGATGCACCGCCGCTCACGCCGGCCCCGGACCCGCCTGATGGGGGCGCTGCTCGAGCAGGCGATAGTGCGGGCCGGCCGGGTGGTTGCGGTCAGCGGCCGCACGAGGGACGAGGTCGAGCGGACCATTCCGGCTCTGGCGGGAAGGGTCGAGGTCATTCCCCACGGGATGCGCCGGCGGGCGCCGTCCACGGATCCCCGGAGCCACATACTTGCCTTCGGAGGCGCTGCCGATCCACGCAAAAGGACGGACCTCATGGTTGCGGCGTACCGGGCGTACTCCGACGCCGTACCGGATCCGCTTCCGCTGGTTGTGCTGGCCCGGGCGGGCCTGACGCCGGATCAGCGCCAGGGACTGGCGGCGCTGGGCGCAAGGATCGTCCCTACGGCAACTGCCGCCGAGGTCGACCACCTGATGGCGACGGCCGCCGCCCTGCTGTACACGACGAAGGAGGAGGGGTTCGGCCTCCCCCTCCTGGAGGCGGCGGAGGCGGGAACGCCGGTGGTCATCGACTCCGAGGCCATGGTCGCCCGGGAGGTTGTGGGCGGCCATGTCATCCGAGTCGCCGGAGCCGGTTTCGGGGGCTGGGTGGCCGGACTGAGGGAGGCGGTGGAGACCGGAGCGGTGCACGGCGCGCTCGATCTGCCCGGCTGGGAGGAGGTGGCCCGAAGGTATGCGGCGCTCTACCGGGAGGTGGGCGAAGGGACCGAGCCCGGCTTTTGACCGATCGCAACCAGGTCCCCGAAGGTCGCGCCGGAGTCCGGGCTGCCGTCGAGCTCCAGGAACCGGATGTCCCGGAAGCCGGCGGCCTCCAGGGCTGCGACCAGGTCTCGCCGGCGGTAATGCCTCAGGGCGTAGGGGTGGCTGCTCGGCGGCTCCTTTTTGGCAGATCGCTCGTCGATCAGAATCTGGAACACGAGGCTTCCGCCCGGCTTCAGGCAGCGAAACGACTCGGAAAGGTAGCGCCTGACCTGCTCGCGGGGCAGGTGCTGGAAGACGAAGATCGAAAAAACCAGATCCAGCTCCCGGTCCTTCCATTCGGCCAGATCCCGGCCGTCGGAGACCCGGAACTCCACGTTGGGCGCCGGAACGAGCTCCCGCGCCCGGGCAACCATGGAAGGCGAGATGTCGACCCCGTAGCAGCGGGCGACCCGGGTCGCCAGGTGTTTCTCGACTCGGCCCAAACCCGAACCGATCTGCAGGACTTCGGCGCCGTCTTGCAGAACTCCGGCGGCGTCCAGCAGGTCCACCACCTTCCGGCCCGAGGCAAGGCTCTCCTCGAGTGAAGCGCACCCGCTGGTAACCGCCGGCACCGGGCGGAAACGGCCCATCAGGGTCCAGTAGAGCTTGGCGGGTACTCTCGCCGCGAGCAGTCGTTTAGCTGTGGAAAGGGTGTTCAGCAACAGGCCGCGGTCCGCGGGGGAGTTGCCCGGGCGGAAAAGAAGGTTCAGCGACAGTGATTCGGGGTCGAGCAGCCCCCGTTCGAGCAGCTTAAGCAACGGCCGGTGCCTCGCGGCCGGGTAGTAGCCGTGCCGGCCCAATGCCGCCAGGAACGTCCGAAGGGTTTGCCCCTGCTCGGCGAGGCGCCCGCCGTTGAACTCGATGAGCAGGTGGCGGATCGACCTGGACTTCAAGGTTGCCGATGCGCCCTCCAGCAGCTCTAGCTCGTGGCCTTCGACGTCGATCTTGGCGAAGTCGACGGTTTGGATCCGGTTGCGCTGCAGGTACTCGTCCAGCGTCTCCGTCCGGACGGTTTCGTGTCCTTCCCACCCCTCGCCGAAGCTCGAGAGCGTTCCGTCGCCCGACCGACCGGGTTGGCGGTGCAGCACGGCTTCGCCGGCGCGGCTGCTCAGAGCCAGCCGGTTGACCACCACCCGCCCGTCCAGGCCGTTGAGCACACAGTTGCCCACCAGCTTGTCGTGGTTGTCGGGGTCGGGCTCGAAGGCGTGGACCGCCCCGGCCGGTCCCACCTTCCGCCCGAGGTGGAGCGCGTAGTAGCCGATGTTGGCACCGACGTCGAGGCACACCCCGCCCACCGGCGTCAGCCTGAGCGCCAGGCGGAGATCGCGCCGCTCGTAGGCGTTGTAGTAGATGGTGCGCTGGAGCAGGTCCCTGGGATCCAGGTCGTAGAGGACGCCGCCGGCCCGGACCCGTTCCGACGAGCGCAGGCCGGTCGTCGACAGCCGGTACACGATCAGGCGCTTCGCGGGAATCGGGAGCTCGCGCAGAAGCCTGCGCAAGGCCGGGAAACGATCCGCCAGCCGGGCCACAAGGCCGGCAACCGCCCTCCCCGCCGCGGCCGCTTTCAAGTAGAGCATCCCAATTCGGCCTCCCGGCCCGGTCGATTTCGATGGCGCCGCGGCTCGTGCCCGGCCGACGGCGCTTTGCCAGGCCCGGAAGACCGCCTCAGGCTGGTAGTCCCGCATCTGGGCGTAGGCGGCCTCGGCGATCGAGATTCTAAGCGCCGGGGAGTCCAGCAGCGTCCGGACCGCCTCTGCGAAGGCCGCGGCCTCGCGGTTCCTCACCAGCGCCGACTTGCCGTCCACCAGCCCGAGCCCCTGGTTGGCGAGCGGCGTGATCACCACCGGCCGGCGCGCTCCTACCGCGTCGATCACCTTGGTTATCGCCCCGGTGCCGAGGATCGTCGGGCAGACGATCACCATCGCCTCGGCCATCACCGCGGCGGTGTCCGGCACGTCGGGTCGAAGGTCGACGCCCGCCCTGCGGGCCGCCGCCCTGAGGGCGGGGCTCGGTCGGCGTCCGCACACGACCACCCGGTTGGGGGGAACTCCGCAGCGTGCCAGCGCGGGTGCCAGCTCCCGGCATATCCACAGGGCCGCCTCCTCGTTGGGGTGGTAGTAGAGGTTGCCCAGGAACAGGACCTTGTCGCCCGGGCTGGAGGGCGGAAGCCGGAACGGCAGGCAGATGGCTTGAACCTCCGGACCGAGCGAGGCCGCGTCGGGGACCGAGTGCGCCACCGCTACTGCCGCCGATGCCAGCAACCTGCGGTCGTAGCGGCGCAGGCGGTGCGACTCCATGCGCCAGAACCAACTGCGGAGCCCCGCCGCCTCGGCGCTGCGCCGGGCGGTGACTGCCGCCAGGTCGTCGACGAAGTCCATGACGCTACAGGGCGGGAGCTTGGGCCGGTAGGGAGCCCGGTCGGTTACGAACACCACCACTTCCGCCTCGCTCAGCCGGGCCTCGGACTCCGGGGGACAGCCTGCCTGGATTAGGGCCACCTGCAGCGGCCGGACCGGTGCGAGCAGAGCCAACCGCAGCCACGCCCGGAGAGTGCGGGGGAGGGGGAACCCCTGGCCGGCCGGAAGCCAGGAGACGACATCGAGGTCTGCAACCGGGGAAAGGGCGTCGACCAGATCCTGCGCCCGCCGCTGGTCTCCGGTGCCGTCGGCCTGGGGAGGCCGGGGGGTCACCAGTGCGATCCTTGCAGTCACTCCTGCCTCGCCAGCTGGCTTTCGACGAACCTCGGAGTCGCCAGGTACCAGGCAACCAGCAGGCCGATGCCCGCCGCCGCGGCCAGCCGGGGCCCGGGGGTGCCCGACAGCGAGACCAGTCCCAGAAGCGAGCATCCCGCCATCACCACGAGCACCAGCAGGTCCACCCGGGCGTGGGAGGCCCCGGCGGCGACCAGCCGCTGGTAGGCGTGGTCCCGGTGCGGCCGCAGCCAGGGTTCATGTCGCTGGATTCTCCGGACCAGGGTGGCGCCGGTGTCGGCGGCGTAGAGAGCAAGCGGCGCCAGCACGGCCTCGGGAGCAAACCCGGCCCAGATGCCCCAGACCGCTCCTGCGGCCAGCCAGGCCCCGAAGAAGTAGCTGCCCACGTCGCCGAGGAACATCCGGGCCCGGGGAAAGTTGAACGGCAGGAAGCCCAGAGCCACCAGGGCCACGACCGCTCCGGCAGCCGAGAACCCGGCGTCGCCCGACGACCACCCGGCCCAGGCCCAGGTGCTCCCGGCAACCACCGCCTGCACCGCCGAGATCCCGTCGATGCCGTCCATGAAGTTGAATGCGTTGACGTACCCGACGATCCAGAAGACGCCCACCACCAGGGCCCAGGGCGCCGGATCTCCGCCGGAGAGCAGCAGCATCGCCACCACGCCCAGAAGGAACTGAAGAACCAGGCGGGTGGCAACCGTGAGTCCTCGAAGGTCCTCGGCCAGTCCCAGCAGGGCGAAGCCGGCCAACGCCACCAGCAGCCCGGGCCGCAGCGCGCCGAAAGCCGGGCTCACCGCGGCGGTGACGGTGCCCGCCAGGGCCGGTCCGACTCCGCCGCCCCGGGGAACCGGAAAACGGTGGAGCGAACGTTCGTTCGGTACGTCGACCACCGAAAGGGCCCGCAGTACGGACAGCGCCAGAGCGCTGGCCAGCAGGCTGAGCACCAGGGGTAGCAGGGTGGTTTCCAAGGGCAGGCGTAGGATAGCGTCCGCCTGCCGGCCGGCCTTCGCCTACCTACTGCGCCGGGGCGGGCTCGTCCCAGTCGATGCCGGATCTGGCGAGCAGCTCCGCTATGCCGTCGGGCATCTTTGCCTCGAGAGCCGGGATGCTGTCGCCCAGGAACCACTTGCCGGTCAGCTCGATCGCCCCGTCACCCACCGGGCCGCTGAAGTAGTGGAGGGCGCCGTTCGTGAGCATCACGACGTGGAATACCTCCTCGCCGTACCCCTCCACGGTTCCCGACGAGATGATCCAGCCGGTCCGGATGGCGCCCTCCATCTCCACCGTCTCCGGGTTGCCGGCGCTCCCCATCAGGCGGCGAAACTTCCGGAAGACCTGTCGGAGCTCGTCGGGGGAGGGGACATCGGTTTCCGACGGCTCGCCGCCCGGCTGGTTGTCCGCGACGTCGCCGGCCAGTCGTCGTTTTGCCGCCTCCACCTTGGCCTGCATCCGGTCTTCCAGCTTGGCGCTCATGCCTCCCGATGATATCTCCCGGCAGCCAACTGTCTGGCCCGTCTGGCTCGAAAAGCGGATTACATCTTGAGCCAGACGGTTCGCGCAGGATTACAAAACGGGTCAGACAGTGCTAGACATTCGTCTGCCCGCTGGCTAGCCTTTGGGCGAGGGAGGTGGGATGGCAGGGGATCGGCCGAAGCTGACGGCGGTTGGTGCAGGGGAGAAGCCGCCGCGTCCTCCGAGGTCTCGCTCGACCATCGGTTTTCCCTACACCGACCTGGGGGAAGCCGAGCACGCCGCCGCCCAGGTGGCGGACAGTTGGGGGCAGTGCCGCCCGGAGCAGCTTGCAGCCTGGCTCGGGCACAGCACGCTCAAGAGCGGAGCGTTCCGCAACAAGGTGGCGGCGGCGAAGATGTTCGGAGTGCTCGAGGGAAGCCGGAACCTGATCGTGCTGACCGGCCTGGGACGGCGGATCCTCGAGAACGACACCAAGCGCCAGGCCCGGGTGGAGGCCTTCCTTTCGGTTCCGCTGTTCCGGGCGATCTTCGAGGCCCATCGCGGGGACCGGATCCCGGGGACGCTCGGGCTCGAGCTGGAGATGGTGAGGCTCGGGGTCAGCAGGACGCAGGTCCAGACCGCCCGGCAGGTCTTCGTCCGATCGGCCGAGCTCGCGGGCTTCTTCGAGTCCGGCCCGAAGCAGCTGGTGCTGCCTAGAGGAACGGTGTTCCCTCCGCCCTCCACGCCGGAGCGCCCGGTGGCGGCTGCGTCCTCGAAGGCCGCCGCCCGCTACCCGAAGCTGATCGAAGCCGTCCTGGACCAGGCGCCCTGGGACCGGTCCTGGACCGAGGGCGAGTTCAACGCCTGGGCGTCACTCCTGGTGTCCGCCGCCCGGATTCACTTCAAGGTGGCAGAGCCGGATCAGCGGCCGCCCGCCTCTACCGCCGGCCGGGAACTCGGCGACGGACCGGCCACCGAGTAGCGGGAGCTCAGGCGCACGAAAAAGGTGCGGAAGAACTTGTAGATCCCGAAGGTCAGCAGGACGCTGACCAGCGAGGTCGCCAGGTCGTCCCTGAGCAGTGAGAACGCCCAGGTCGCGACCAGGAGGAAAGCGGGCATGCGGCGGTAGAGGCGGCTCACGTACCCGCGATCGAAGTAGGCGGCGCCCACCCCCAGCACCAGCATCAGCAGGGCGGTGCCAGTGAGCCCGAAGTTGAGGAACGCAACGCCGAAGATGCTCGGAGCGAGCACGAAACCCCGCTCCAGCAGGTCGGGGGCCAGAACCCGGGCGTAGAACTCGGCGGTGGTCACCGGCTTGTCGGCCCAGATCGACCGGGGAACGAGCCGGGTGACCAGCGCTCCGACGATGTTACCGCCGTACCGGTAACCCAGCAGGTCGATGTTCTCCTTGGCGTTCTTGTAGAACAGGACCGGGGTGAACTCGCTCTTCACCACCACCGCCAGCGTGTTCTCCGGTGCCGTCTGGGTGCCCCCTTCAACCAGGCCCTTCGCCCTGATCTGGCCGATCAATACCGCTACCGCCACCGCCACGAGCACCATGGAGACGGCCGGCAGAAAGCGGCGGAGGGTGCTCCGCGGCTGTGCCGACCGCCCGGGCCCTCGACGGTAGCAGGCGTAGAAGCTGATCAGCAGGAAGCAGTTCAGGATCAGGCTGAAGCGCTGGAGGGAGATGGTCGGCAGCACGATCAGGGTGAGCACCAGGAGGCGGAACCTGGGGGTATGGCCGGTCTGCAGGCAGTGTTCGAAGTAGACGGCCGCGGTGGCCGCCAACAAGGCCGTAAGGGCGATATGGATGATGACGCCCACCGTCGAGTTGGATTCGGTGAACGACTGAAACCGGCTGACCAGCTCGGCGCCGCTGAAGAACCCCCGGATCCCGTACTGCCGGATCAGCACGGCGACTCTTACGACCTGCAGCGCCACTGTGATCCACACCAGTACCTCCAGCGAGCCGCCGATCGGGCCGCTGAGGTCGTTGCCGACTCTGTTGACGGGGTCCCTGCGCCGCAAGCTCCACCGGTAGCTGGCGTAGCCCAGCAGAAACGTCGCCATGTACAGCGTGCCGTCGATCGGATACGACGGCAGGTCGGGGTACAGCAAGCCTCCGAGCAGGAGCAGGCCGCCGGTGTAGAGCAGGAAGTAGTTGCGCAGGCAGAGCGGCGATCTGAGATCGAGCGCCAGGCCGAGCACGGCGACCATGACCAGCACCGCCCCGTCGAAACGATCCGGCGCAGCTAGATACAGGATGAGCAGCGCGACCGACATGCCCACCCAGCGCACTCCGATGTCCCGGGAGGTCTCTTTGTCGAGGCGAACCCGCGACCCGGGAGGCCCGGCGTCGGGCTCAGCGGTGCCGTCGACCGTCGCGGTCTGGCGGGTCATGTAGCGGCGAGCTCCTCGCCGGCATGCAGCTCGGCGCCTGAGAGGTTGCGCAGCGCCCGGCGGAACGCCAGCCACGTGAGAACGGCACTGAGCGCCGAGGCCGCGGCCAGACCGGCCGCCGCGCCCTGTGCTCCGGC
>DATABX010000374.1:0-4732 GCA_036259335.1 Actinomycetota bacterium | reverse complement strand
GCCGTCCACCAGAATCCCGGTCTCTCCCGGGCGCACTGCGTCCCGGACGCCCCCGACGTCGGCGCCGACCAGCGGAAGGCCCGCGGCGGCCGCCTCGACGTAGACGAGGGGCAGGCCTTCCGTCTCGGTTCCGAAGAACCGGTCGCGGGTCGGCAGCGCAAAGACATCGGCGGCAGCCAGGTACGAGGGAATGCGGTCCCAGGGCTGGGGCCCGGTTAGAGTCACCGACCGCTCGACGCCCTCGGCGGCCGCCATCTTCCGCAGCAGATCCAGGTCCGGCCCGCCTCCGACTATCGCCAGGTGGGCGGTGGGGTGCTGGTCCAGCACCCGGGGAAAGGCCTTGACCAGCGTGCGGCCCCCCTTGCGGGCAACCAGCCGGCTCACCGAAACCACGACCGGTCCGTCCTCTCCGAGGGGCGCCGGGTCGGCGGCTTCTCCATAACGCTCGGCGTCGACGCCGCAGGTCACCCGGGTCACCGCAGGGTGCCCCACCAGGCGGTTCACGAGCGACTCGGCGAACGACGACTCGGGCAGGATGGCCGACGCCTGCCGGGATACCGCCTTCAGGAGCGTCCTGACCCCCGGAATCCGGGAGGCCAGAACGAACTCCCCGCCGTGCACGCTGGTGGCGTAGGGCAGCCCCAGGCCGGATCCCATCAACCCGAGCGGCAACGTCGACGGGAAGTGAACCACGTCTATGCCTCGATCGGCAGCCAGCCGGGAGATCTTCCGCACGAGGCCCGGAAGGGGAAGAAGCACGTCGGTTGGCTCGCGAACGATTTCGAATGCCTGGCCGGCGTCGAAGTCGGCGTCGCCGGGAACGCTGCGGGTGACCACCACCACGTCGTCCGGAGGCCATCGCCGGACGAGCGAGTAGATGTAGTTCTCGATCCCGCCGACGGTCGGAGGGAAATCATTGGTGATTACCAGAAGCCGCATATGATTCTGGAGGCCAGTCCGATCCACAGCACGCAACGAAGGGAGACTTACTTGAAGAGGTACGTTGCCGAGTTCATTGCTGCGTTCTTCCTTGTGTTCGCCGGCACGGCCGCCATCGTAGCGGACCAGCAGCTTGCCGTGGTGCAGGTCCGCGACACCTTCGGCGTCCTGGGGATCGCCCTGGCACAGGGCCTGGCGCTGGCGGTGGTGATTGCAGCGGTCGGCCGGATCTCGGGCGGCTACGCCAACCCGGCGGTCAGCGTGGCGTTCTACATCGCCAAGCGGATCTCGCTCAAGGACCTCGGCGGGTACGTCGTGGCGCAGCTACTGGGCGGGCTGGTGGCGGCGGTGGTGGTCAAGCAGATCTTCAACGCCGAGACCGTCAACTCGGTGGGCGCGGGAGCCCCCGGCCTCGCGGACGGCACCAACCTCCTGCAGGGCGGGCTGATCGAGGTGGTCCTGACCTTCTTCCTGGTCTTCGTGATCTGGGGCGTGGCGGTCGATCCCAAGGGGCCGAAGATCCTGGCGCCGCTCGCTGTGGGGCTGACCCTCGTCTTCGCCACGATCGTCGGAGCGCCGTTCACCGGCGCCGCTTTGAACCCGGCCCGCTGGTTCGGCCCGGCCCTCATGGGGGACCAGTTGAACGCCGACTGGCCGGTGTGGGTGCTGGGCCCGATCGTCGGTGCGCTGATCGCCTCGACCGCCTACGAGCTGTTCTTCCTGGACACCGCAGACGAGACGACGGTCGCCGACGCCCTGGACGCCGAGCCGCGGGCTCCGGAGATGCTACCGCCGACCCCCGAGGAGGCGGCCGCCGAGGATGTCCGGTCGGCAGGCGACGACGAGCCCGAGACCCCGGCGTAGCGGCCGGCCGGGCCGCGGCCGCTCCGTGACGGCTAACGGGGTGGAGCGAGTTCGGACAACCTGATGCCTCTTCCCGACCCCCGGGTCCTCGAGCTGCCGGACGGGCGATCCCTCACCGTGCGGCCGGCCCGGGCCTCCGACGCCCGGGCGTGGATCGAGCTGCTGGTCGAGGTATCCCGGGAAGACCGCTTCATCCTGCTGGAGTCGATCACCACCACCCGCCGGGAGCTCGCCCGGATCTTCCGTTTCGGGGCCTGGTGCGACCAGACCGCGGCGATCGTCGCCACCGAGGGCCCGAACCTGGCCGGCCAGCTCACAACCACCCGGAACCGCAACATCTACGCCCACACCGCGGAGATCGGGATGTCGGTCAAAAGCGAGTACCGGGGCCTAGGGGTCGGTGGCGGCCTGGTGGAGGGGGCCAAGGACTGGTCCCGGCGGTTCGGCGTGGAAAAGCTCATTCTCAACGTCGTCCCGGAAAATACCCGAGCTATCCGCTTCTACGAGAAATGCGGATTCGTCGCCGAGGGCCTTCGTCGCCGGCACGCCAAGCTGTCCTACGGCTACGAAGATCTGATCGAAATGAGCCTTTGGGTCGATTTCTAGGCTAAATTGCGCTCAAATCCGGGTAAAAAATGCGGCGGGCAAAGTGTCCGGATCACAACCCCGAGCCGACAGTGCAAAAAAAAACTGTGTGAGCTAATGTATGACCATTCTTAAGGGCAACTTGCCCGGCAGTAGTAGAGTTGGTTGTCTGAAGAAGGAGGCCTGAGTGGCGTACCAAGGAGACAAGTCCGGAATCGGCCAAGTGGCCGATCACATGCCGTTCGAGGAGCAGATGAAGGGCGGCAAGTGGCGTCCAGGGGAACCGCACTACTGGGTTACCGGTCGTCCCGGTAACGTCAGGCAGCGCCCCAACAACATGTAACGATTCTTTTTAGGGTTTCGACTTCCGGATTTCCGGATAGAAGCCAGGAAGAGGGAACCGGGTGCCGGTTCCCTCTTTTGTTTATGTATCCGTCGGCTAGGGGCTCTCACAAAGGCTCCGCGGCAAGGTAAAGTGTGGGTTAACTATGGCTATGAGAACCGAAACTCCCTCCAAGCTGGACCTTTATAACGATCTCGCGCGGCAGCTGCGGGCTGACATCATCCGCACCTCGACCGCTGCCGGGTCAGGTCACCCCACCTCATCTCTGTCCGCGGCCGACCTGATGGCGGTACTGCTGGCAGGGCACCTGCGTTACAGCTTCGACGATCCCGACAACCCTGCCGGCGATCATCTGATCTTCTCCAAGGGCCACGCATCGCCCCTGATCTACGCCCTGTTCCGCGCCGCCGGCGCAATCGACGACGAAGAGCTTTTGACCAACCGCAAGTTCGGCAGCCGGCTCCAGGGCCACCCCACCCCGATCATTCCGTGGGTCGACGTGGCCACCGGCTCACTCGGCCAGGGCCTGCCCATCGCAGTCGGCGTCGCACTGGCCGCCAAGCGGCCGCTGAACGCCCCGTACCACGTGTGGACCGTCGTCGGCGACAGCGAGAGCGCCGAGGGCTCCATCTGGGAAGGCTTCGCCCGTGCAGGCTTCGAGAAGCTCGACAACATCACCGCAATCATCGACGTCAACCGGCTGGGCCAGCGCGGCCCCACCGAGCTCGAGTGGGACACCGAAACCTACGCCCGCCGCATCGAGGCCTTCGGTTGGAAGGCGATCGTCGTCGACGGCCACAACCTCGAGGAGATCGACGCCGCGATGACCGACGCGGTCAACGACGGCGAGCCCACCGCGATCGTCGCCAAGACCGTCAAGGGCCAGGGCGTCTCCTGGATCGCCGACCAGCCCGGCTGGCACGGCAAGCCGCTGAGCGAGGAGGACGCCAAGAAGGCGCTGGCCGAGATCGGCGACGAGCCTTCCCGGACCTTCGAGGTCCAGCCTCCGAGGCAGTGGACAGCACCGCAGCTCAAGAAGGGCCCGGTACAGCTGAAGACCTACACCGCCGCCCTGGCCACCCGCAAGGCGTACGGCGAGGCGCTGGCCGCCCTGGGCGACGCCCGGGAGGATGTCGTGGTCCTGGACGCCGAGGTGTCCAACTCGACGTACTCCGAGGACTTCAAGGTCGACCACGCCGACAGGTTCTTCGAGATGTACATCGCCGAGCAGCAGATGGTCGCGGCCGCGGTCGGCATGCAGGTGGTCGGGCTGCGCCCGTTCTCCTCTACCTTCGCCGCCTTCCTCACCCGGGCCTACGACTTCATCCGCATGGCGGCCATCTCGCAGGCGAACATGTGCCTGTCCGGATCGCACGCCGGTGTGTCGATCGGCGCCGACGGGCCGTCGCAGATGGCCCTGGAGGACCTGGCGATGATGCGGGCGGTCTTCGGCAGCACGGTTCTGTATCCGTCCGACGCCAACCAGACCGCCCAGCTGGTCGCCGCCATGGCCGACCTGCCCGGTATCAGCTATATGCGGACGACCCGGGAGAAGACCGGCCTGCTCTACGGCCCGGACGAGAAGTTCCCGGTCGGCGGATCCAAGGTGTACCGCTCCTCGGACAGCGACCAGGTCACGGTCGTCGGGGCCGGCATCACCGCCCACGAGGCGGTCAAGGCGGCCGACGCACTGGCCGGCGAGGGCGTCAACGTCCGCCTGGTGGACGCCTACTCGGTCAAGCCGATCGACGGCCAGGGGATCATGGAGGCGGTCAAGGCCACCGGCGGCCGCCTGGTGGTCGCCGAGGACCACTGGCCCGAGGGCGGCATCGCCGACGCAGTTCTGGCGGCGTTCGCCGAGCTCGGCTTCACCGACTTCAAGCTCAAGCACCTGGCGGTGCGCGAGATGCCGGGCTCCGGCGATCCGATGGAGTTGCTGCACGCGGCCAAGATCGACGGCGAAGCCATCGCCCAGGCGGTCAGGGACCTGCTGGCCTAAGA
>DATABX010000373.1:0-1867 GCA_036259335.1 Actinomycetota bacterium | reverse complement strand
TCCCTCCAACTCGGCGGCGGTCCAGGGATTCCGGTACAACGCCCGGGTGATGGCCGAGCACATTGCGGCCGCACACTTCGGCGTCTCGCCGCCGGCGAGGGCGATCCACCCGGACGAGCTCGTCGCCCACCTGCTCGGTGAGGCTACCAGCGGGCCGGAGCTGTGGAACCAGCGCTCGTACCTGGCGTCGGCGGTCGAGTTGCGGGACGGCGGCTGGTTCGACGCAGGTATCCAGCCGCTCGCCCACTTCGTGGACGCGGCGGGACCCGATGCGGTTGCCGTGGCGGTGGAGACCGACTCGGCGGGAGACATTCACCCCGCGATCTACCTGCGAACCGCGGGCCGCGTGAGCGAGCACGTCCTGCCCTCGGACGCCCTCCACCGGTTCGATACGACGGAGCACGAAAAGCAGCTGAGCGAGCTGCTCGCTACCTTCAGGGGCTGACGGGCTCCTCGGGAGGCTCGTCCACCCAAGGCCCCGACGTCTGGGCCCCCACCGCAGCCGGGATGCCGGCGTCGGTGTCGACGCAGCAGATCTCCGGAAGGCCCTGGGCGGCGGCGGTCGGCGGCGGAGCGGCCGGCTCGCAACCCAGGTCGTAAACTCCTCCCACCCGGTGGAGCCGCATAAAGATCGGCACCGCCAACAGGGTGGCGGCCCCTCCCACCACGTAGCCCTGAGGAATCCCGTTGCTTCGGGCCAGGGCGCCCAGCCCGGTCTGGCCGCCGATCCCGCCGGCGTTGCCGAACATCGAGTTGAACGAAACCACGGTAGCCCGGTGCTCGCTGGGCACGATCTGGTGCAGGTAGGCCTGCTTTACCGGGTCGATCACCCCGACCGCCACCATGGCGGCGAGCAGGAAGAGCATCGCCGGCCAGAACGACTGCACCAGCCCCACGCCGATCAGCGCAACGCCCGACAGAGCGCTGGCCCAGATCAGAATCGTGCTGCGCCGGCTGCACATCCGGCTGAACAGGGGGACCAGGCTGTTCCCACCGGTGATCGCCAGGGCGCTGAGCGCCGCAATCGCCCCGGCGACCCACACCGCGTCGTTGTCCAAAAGCTCCAGGAAGTACGGCTGCCAGGCGTACCAGCCCCACATCAAAAAGCCCATCTGCACGAACGACGCCCACACCAGCAGGCGGATGCGGGGCTCGCGCCAGCTCCAGGCGACGCCGGCGCGCCCGACCTTGCGCATCTCCTCCACCAGGTGGTCGAGAGTCACCGGCCGGGGCGTGAAGCCGCGGTCGTGCATGGCGTAGAGCGACAGGACGAAGGTCAGGCCGAGCAGAACCGACCGGACCACGTAGGGCAGCGACAGGTCGGCGGTACCGAGGAAACCGCCTCCCACCGTACCCACCAGCATCGCGACTCCGGTGATGATGGCCGACCGGGCGAACAGGCCGTCGAGAGGACCGTCGTAGCCGTCGGCCCTCAGGGCGTCGACCACCCACGCTTCGACCGCACCCGAGTAGAGGGTGAAGCCCAGGCCCATGACCACCGAGGCCAGGCAGAACGCCACGAGCCCTCCGCCGGAAGCGGCGATGGCCACGTACCACAGCGTCGCACCCAGCAGGACGGCGGTGCTGAGCAGGAACGACACCCGCCGCCCCTTGGTGTCGGCGAGCACGCCGGTCGGAACCTCGAACAGCACCATCGCGGCGGTGAAAAAGGCGTTCGCCAGGAACGCGCCGAAGATGTCGAGGCCGGCGTCGAGGAGAAACAGCGTGTTCACGCCCCAGATCACCGACGCCGAGACGGTGTAGCAGCCGTTGATCAGGTAGAAGGTTCGCGCGGTCCGGCGCGCCGGACCGGCGAAGGATGGCGGAGGCGGGGCGAGCTTGGCCATTGCCGCTTAAAACACACCTT
>DATABX010000372.1:0-1729 GCA_036259335.1 Actinomycetota bacterium | reverse complement strand
CGAGGTGGTGTCCCGGGGCATCTCCCACACCCCCGAGGGCCGGCGGATCTTCCCCCGGATGACGGTGAAGGAGAACCTGGAGATGGGGGCCTTCCAGCGGGAGGACGCCGCCGGGATCAAAGACGACCTGGAGCGGATGTTCAACCTGTTCCCGGTGCTGAAGGAGCGAGCCAGGCAGTCCGGAGGCACCCTGTCGGGCGGCGAGCAGCAGATGCTGGCGATCGGCAGGTCGTTGATGAGCCGCCCCAAGCTGCTGATGCTCGACGAGCCGTCGATGGGCCTGGCGCCGCTGGTGGTGGAGAAGATCTTCCAGGCGATCGAGGAGATCAACAAGGAGGGGACCACGATCCTGCTGGTCGAGCAGAACGCCCACATCGCCCTGACCCTGGCCTCCAAGGGCTACGTGCTGGAGTCGGGTCAGATCGTCCTCTCCGACGACGCCGGCGCCCTGTTGCGCAACGACCGGGTCCGAAAGGCCTACCTGGGCGAGGACTAATTCGTCCCGCCGGTTAAACGGTCTGCCGGATGCGCCGATAAGGGGAGGTCAAAGGAGGTAGGAATGAACTCGATCAACTGGGCTTCCGTCCTGTACAGCGCAATATTCGGCGGCGTCGCCGGTGCGGTACTGCACTTGATTGCCGGGCACCGGCCGCAGCCGGTGAAGGTCGAAAACGACGAAGAGCGGTAACCGACAGGGCGGTTACAACCCGGCCACCAGCTTCGCTGCAATCGGGGCCGCCACCTGGCCCCCCACTCCCCCGCCCTCCACCAGCACGGCGAAGGCGTACTCGCCCGAGAAGCCGATGAACCAGGCGTGGGTCTTCGGTGGCCGGTCGTTGCCGAACTCCGCAGTGCCGGTCTTGCCGGACACCGGCTTGCCCGGCACCGCCGCCCGGGTGCCGCTGCCCTCGGCCACCACTCCGGCCATCAGGGCGCGGAGGTTCTCGCCGACCGCCGGGTCCAGCGGCAGCTTCTCGGTCTCGGTGCCGGCCACCAGGCTCGGCGCCCGCCAGCCACTGGCCGCCGCCGCAGCGGCCACTGTCGCCATGTGCAGCGGGCTGGCCAGCACCCTCCCCTGCCCGATCGTCGCTGCCGCCTTCTCGGTGGCGTCCCGCGGCTCGGGGTAGCTGCCGCCCGCGGCGTTCAGCGGGAAATCGTAGTCCCGGTTGAACCCGAACCGGCCGGCGCCCTCCATCAGCGTCGGGTCGTCCAGCGGGCGGGTCAGCTCGATGAACCCGGTGTTGCACGAGTGGACGAACACCTGGCGGAAGTCGGTCTCGCCGAGCGCCTCGCCCTCGAAGTTCCGGAACGACCGGCCCCCGACGTTGACCGTGGGAGGACAGGCGACCCTCTGACCGACGGTCGTCCCGGCCCCGAGCAGCGTTCCGGCCGAAACCACCTTGAACGACGAACCCGGCGGGTAACGGCCGCCGAAGGCCCGGTTGAACTCGTCGATCGGCCGGCTCACCGCAGCCCGTACCTCCGAGGTGGCGATGTCCACCACTACGATCCCCGCCGGCTGGGTGACCCCGGCCAGAGCGGCCTCGGCGGCGTTCTGAACCGGAACCGACAGGGTGGACCGGACGTCCTGGCCGGGTTCGCCCTGCTGGCTCATCAACACCTTGTTTGCAGTGCCGTCAGGGTTGCCGATCCGCAGCTCCAGGGCAGGCTTGCCGGCCAGACGGTTCTCGCAGGCCGACTCCAGGCCGGTCTTGCCCACCTGGTCGTT
>DATABX010000371.1:0-2211 GCA_036259335.1 Actinomycetota bacterium | reverse complement strand
CCGGTAGAAGAGCTGGTGGAGCAGGGATCGCTGTTTTAGTGCCTGCCTGATCGCCACCGTGTCCGCCTCCGGAAGACCGCGCAACCAGATAGTGCTGCAGACCCACTCGGCCGACGAAACCCGCCAGCTTGCCGACGGACTGGCCCCCCTGCTCGTACCCGGCGACGTCCTGGTGCTGGCCGGGGACCTCGGCGCCGGAAAGACCACCTTCGTCCAGGGCCTGGCGAAAGGACTCGGGATCGTCGAGCGGGTCACATCGCCCACCTTCATCCTCATGAAGGAGTACCCGGGAGGTCGCTTCCCCCTGATGCACCTCGATGTCTACCGGTTGGGCAAGGTGCAGGAGGTCATCGACCTGGGCATCGACGAGTACCTCGACCCCTCCTACGTGGTGGCGGTGGAGTGGGGGGACATGGTCGAGCCGCTGCTGCCCCAGGAGCACCTGAAGGTCGAGATCACCCACAACGGCGGCGACGCCCGCACCGTCTCCCTGATGGGCAAGGGAAACCACTGGCAGGCCCGGATGGCGACCATCCGGAGCGTGGCGGACGGCATAACCGCCAGCCGCCGGGCCATGGAGCCCCGGATCGGCGACGACTTCCAGCCGGGCAGCCCCACCGAGTCCGGGCGCAACAACTGATGCTGGTACTCGGGATAGAGACCTCGACGTCGGCCGCGTCCGTGACCATCGGGTCCGAGCAGGGGATCATCGGCTCGTGCCTGGTGACCAGGGGAGTGAGCCACGGCTCGTTCATCCTGCCGGCGGTCGAGTTCCTGATGAAGGAGGCCGACCTCAGCTACCGCAACCTGTCCGCCGTGGCGGTCGGCCTGGGCCCCGGGCTGTTCACCGGCCTCCGGGTCGGCGTCGCCACCGCCAAGACCCTCGCCCAGGCGCTGTCGGTCCCGGTCATCGGCGTATCGTCCCTCGACCTCCTGGCATTCGACGTCCGCTACTCCGACAAGCTGATCTGCCCGGTGGTCGACGCCAAGCGCAAGGAGGTGTTCTTTGCGTTTTACCGCCAGGTGCCCGGGGGGATAACGAGGGAGAGCAGCTATGTCGTGGGCTCGCCCGAGCGGCTGCTGGCCGAGGTGGAGGGCATGAAGGACGACTTCCTCATGGTCGGCAACGGCGCGCTGCTCTACCGGAGCCGGCTGGAGGGGTCCAACAAGGTCGAGTTCGGGTCGATGGCCAACGCCTTCCCCCGGGCCGCCTCGCTGGTCGAGCTGGCACTGCCCAGGTTGTTCCGGGAGGACTTCGACCGGCTGTTCGACCTGGAGCCGTTGTACATGCGGCGCAGCGACGCCGAGATCAACTGGGACAAGAAAGCGCTGGGCAAGTGATGGCACTGGCTAACCCCGGACCGCAGATCGAGGTCTCCAAGGTGGAGCTCGTCACCATGCGCCGGCGCCATGTGCGCCAGGTGATGAAGATCGAGGCGCAGGTGTACCCTCGGCCGTGGAGCTCGGCCCTGTTTCTGCAGGAGATCGTCCGGCGTTCGGACCGGGTGTACCTGGTTGCCCGCTACGAGGGGACCGTCGTGGGCTACGGCGGCCTCATCACCTCGGGCCTGGAGGCGCACATCACCACGATTGCCGTCGACCCGGCGTACCACCGGACCGGGATCGGCACCAAGCTGATGATCGGCCTGATGGATGCGGCGATCGAGCGGGGCGGCAAGACCCTCTCGCTCGAGGTCCGCCGGTCCAACTTCGCCGCCCAGAACATGTACGAAAAGTTCGGGTTCCGGCCGGTGGGTCTCAGGCCCGGCTACTACGTCGAAACCGGCGAGGACGCCATCGTAATGTGGGTGGACCAGGTGGACAGCCCGGAGTACACCGCGATGCTGAACCGCATGCGCCAGAAAGTCGAGGCTCCGCGGATGGGCCAGAGGGAGGAAGCCGGTGGCTGAGACCAGGCCCTCGGTGGAGTCCCAGATCCTGCCCGAGCTCACGCTGCAGACCGATCCCGAGCTCGAGCCGCTGGAGGAGAGCTCCGACGAGACGTTGATCCTGGGCATCGAGACCTCCTGCGACGAGACCGGGGTCGCCATCCTCCAGGGGTCGAACAAGGTGCTGGCCAACGTCATCTCGTCGTCGGCCGACCTGCACAGCAAGTACGGGGGAGTGGTGCCCGAGGTCGCCTCGCGAGCCCACGTCCAGGCCATCAACCCGGCGATCGCCGAGGCGCTGCGCAAGGCGGACGCCAGCCTG
>DATABX010000370.1:0-3374 GCA_036259335.1 Actinomycetota bacterium | reverse complement strand
CCGCCACCCGCCACTGCCTCGCCCACCCCGAGCGCCACCCCCTCGGTCAGCCCGACTCCTTCGGCGACCGCCAGCCCGACCCAGGCGGCATCGGGGCCGTGCGACATCCAGCCTTCGGCGGTCGAGTCGCTGACCGTGTCGCCGGAGTCAGGTTCGGGGGGCAGCACCGCGACGGTTGAGGTCGACTGGTCGCCGGATGCCGGCGAAGGATGCCCCAACCCGGAGGCCCAGCTCAGGGTCAACGGGGAGGAGACCGGCTCGCCGATCCCCGTCGGCGGAGATCCTGCGGAGATCGAGATCGAGATCCCCGAAGACGTCACCGGCGACATCCCGGTCAGCCTGGTGGCTGCCGACGGCGACGCCAACGTGCTGGCTTCCACCCAGTTCGGGGTCGACGAAGACGGCGGTGGAGCCGACGTGTCGTCGTGGCTGCTGGTGGCCGCCCTGGTGGTCGCAACCCTGGTGGGAATCGCCGTCCAGCGCCTGTCCAGCCGGCGAAAGGCGATGTACGGCCGCAGGTAGCCGCCTTGCCTGTACAGTTTTAGGGTGTCAGACAAACCGCGCTACGACATAGTCCGACCGCCCGGCGACTCGTTTTTTCGAGCGGTCTCCAACCACCCCGACCGGGACAAGATCGACCCGGCGCGGGCGCGCCGCCAGCACGAGGACTACCGGTTCCTGCTGGAGAACATGGTGGGCGAGATTATCGAGCTCCCCCGGGACGAGCGGTACCCCGACTCATGCTTCACCCAGGACACCGCGGTGGTCTTCAACGGTCACGCGCTGATCGCCAGGACCGGCATCCCGACTCGGCGGGGGGAGACCACCAGCATCGCCAAGGCGCTCAAGCCCCTCGTGGAGTCGGTCACCGAACTGCCGCCGCCGGGCACGCTGGAGGGAGGCGACGTGGTGCGGCTGGGGAAGCGACTGCTGGTCGGGCAGTCCCGGCGCACGACCTCGTCGGCAATCGACTACTTCCACGACTGGGCCAAGCCGCTGGGCTACCGGGTCGTGCCGGTTCGGGTCCCGATGGGCATCCTGCACCTGTCGACCGCGGTAACCGTCCTCAACGACGAGCTGGTGATGGGCCACCCGCAGGTGCTGGAGGACGAGGCGTTCGACTCCGTCGCCACGCTTCCTATTTACGAGGACCCGCTACCGGCCTGCAACGCGCTGGTCATAGGGCAGCGGATGATCGCATCCGGGGAGTACAAGGTGCACGAGGTGCTCGAGAAGGAGGGGTTCATCGTGCACCACCCCGACCTGAGCGAGTTCGTCCGGGCCGACGCCGGGCCCACCTGCCTTTCGCTGCTGATCGACTGAAGCGTCTGGCCGCTCTAGCGGTCGGCTCCCACCGCCTCCTCGAAGTCGAACTTGTTCAGCACGGTCTGGATCGGGAACGGGATCACGACGCCGACGTCACGGTAGCGCTCGTGAAGCAGCTTCACGAACTCGTGCTTCACGAGGAATTGGTCGGTGTGCTCCTTCACCCGCAGCACCACGTCGAACCGGATGCTCGAGGCGTCGAAGGTGTGGAATCGGATCAGCGGCTCGTAGTCGGGCACTCCGCCCTCGACCGTCTTGAGGATCTCACGGCCGACCTCCTTGGTGATCACCTCGACCCGCTCCAGGTCGCTGTCGTAGCTGACGCCAACCGGAACCAGGATCGACATCTCGGCCGCCGGCTGGTAGTAGTTCGTCAGGATCGACGAAGACACCCGGGCGTTCGGGACCAGCACCACGTTGTTACGGAGGCTGCGCAGCGACGTGTTGCGCCAGTTGATGTCCTGGACGTACCCCTCTTCGCCGCTGTCGAGCCGGATGTAGTCGCCCGGCCGGATCTCCCCGGACGCGATGACGTGGAGCCCGGCAAACAGGTTCGATAGCGTGTCCTGCATCGCCAGTGCCACCGCCAGACCGCCGACGCCCAGGGCGGTAAGCAGCGGGGCCACCGAGACGCCGAGGGTCTGCAGAGTGACCAGCACTCCAAGGGCGAGGACGCCGAACCGCGCCAGGTTGGCGAAGATCGACGTGGCGTGCGGCAGGCGCGAGTTGCGGGAGGCGAAGCCGCTGGCCATCGCCCCGGTGACCCGGGCGGCAGCCAGGGTACCCGAAAGGATGGCCGCGGCCAGAAGCACCTGCTCGACGACCTCCTGGAGTGCCGGCCGCAGCGGCAGCACGACCAAGGCGCCGTAGGCTCCGGCGATCGTCAACCAAGAGACCACCAGCTTGGGCAGCCAGGCAATGACGACGCTGCGGGCTCCTCCCACCTCGGTTGTGTTGTGGTGGACGAGGTAGCGCTTCAGCAGGTGCCGGGCCGCCAGGCCGAGCAGGATACCTCCGGCAAGGAAGGCGACAGCGGCGACTATGGTGGCTGTGGTCAGATCGTCAGAGCTCAAAAATGGCTCCTTCCGGATCGATTGTCGACTTCCGTGAGTTCTGGGCTAGAACCGGGTTGACTTCGTGGCGGCCGGGGCGGGCCGCGGGAGCCGTTTC
Organism: Actinomycetota bacterium; assembly: GCA_036259335.1. Lineage (GTDB taxonomy): Bacteria > Actinomycetota > CADDZG01 > JAHWKV01 > JAHWKV01 > JAJCYE01. The sequence goes on along the minus strand of DATABX010000370.1, from coordinate 878 downwards.
GCAGACGACCCGAGTACCCACAGTACCAAAGGTACGTACGGCGTCAACAACTTTTGTCCGCCTTCGCCGAGGCGCATCAACGGCAGCCGGGCGAGGATTGTGCCCGTGCTTTAATGGGGTGACGCTCTAGAAACTTTCTTTGGAGGCTGACCTGGCCGAGAAGGGCAAAACCGCCGCCGAGGCCCCACCAGGGTCTCCGGACGGAAACGGCCAAAAGCCGCCCGCGGGGGGCCGCACCACCGCAACCAAAACCAAGGCGTCCCCGGTGCGAGCGCCCTCCAAGGCCCCGGCGAAGCAGAACGGCGCACCGCCCATCGCCACCAAGCTGATCCCCAACGAGCTGGTGGACCCCAAGCCTCAAGGGGTCAAGGGAGTCTTCTACCGGTTTCGCCCCCAGTCGTCGCCTCCCCCGATCCCCAAGGAGATCCTCGACATCGTCCGGATGGTGAAGGAGCAGCACCCCAAGGCGGACACCCGGGGAGTGGTCCGGGCCTACGAGATCGCCCATCTGGTCCACGAGGGCCAGAAGCGCAAGTCCGGCGAGGAGTTCATCCAGCACCCGGTCGGCGTCGCCCGGATCCTCGCCGAGCAGGGGATGGACGCCACCACGATCATCGCCGCCTTCCTGCACGACTCGGTCGAGGACACCTCGCTGGAGCTGCAGGAGCTTCGGACGATCTTCGGCGACGAGGTGGCCGACATCATCGACTGGCTCACCAAGATCGACCGGATCAAGTTCCGCAGCAAGGAACAGGAGCGGGCCGAGAACCTGCGCAAGATGATCGTGGCGATGGCCAAGGACATGCGGGTGCTGATCATCAAGCTCGCCGACCGGCTGCACAACATGCGTACGATCGCCCCCCTGGCGCCCGACCGCC